>JAPYQX010000126.1 GCA_029937135.1 Nitrospinota bacterium | reverse complement strand
GGCAGTGGCCGAGAAATGGCGCGGCGCGTCGAGATGGGTCCCGCCGTGGTCGGGCATCGTGAAGTACATTACGCTGTTGCCGTGGACGTTGCCCGAGTCGGCGAAGGCTTCGTCGTGGGACTTCCAGACGCCGTGGATGATGGACGGCTGGCCCGGATATTGAGGGCTGCGGTGGTAGAGTTCGCGGCTCAGGTCGATGATCTTGGGCAATTTTCTCTCCTGTCGGGCCTCGGCTGTAAACAGCGGGCCGGATGATTCCAGGCAACCGCCCTTTAGAGGCGGACGCGAATTATCGGTGGATGTCCCTATCTATCTACCCCAGCCGGGGGCCCGGGTAAAGATGGGCAGAGGCTGCCGGAGATGGCCGGAGTCGAAAAGCCCTGCCCTAGACCCGAACAGCCTGGCACTCCCCGCCATCAACGTTGATCGAGTTGCCGGTGACGCAATCGGCGAGGTCCGAGACCAGGTAGAGCACCGTCTTGGCGATATCATCGGCGGAGACGAACCGTCCCATCGGTATCGACGCGAGGCGCTCGTTCATGACCTCGTCAATGGTCTTGCCGGTGAGCTCGGAGGCGCGCTTCGTTTGCCGCTCCATGCGCGGTGTGGCGGTGGCGCCGGGGTTGACCATGTTCACCCTGATTCCGTCGGGGGCGACACGCTTGGCAAGTTGGTGCTTGTAGGCGGCCAGCGCCGCGTTGGGGATGCACCCGGAGCCGTGAAATACGTGGGTGTGAACGTGGCTCAGCCCCGAAATGAAGATGATGCTCCCCCCGCCCCGCTCGCGCAGGAGGGGGACAACCGCCTTGGTGATAGCCACCGCCGCCTTGAGCTTGAGATTGATCGCCAGGTCGATGTCATCGTCCGAGACATCTATCGGGTCCGAGCGCCGGCTCACCCCGGCGACGTTCACAACGATGTCGAGCCCGCCGAGCCGGGACGCGGCTTCCTCGACCGCCCAAGCGGGTTTTCCATTCACGGTCAAATCCGCCACCAGCGTCTCCGCCCGGCCTCCTCCGGCGGCGATCCCCGCCGCCACTTCCTTCAAATTCTCCTCGTTGCGCGCCACGAGGGCGACCGATGCCCCGGCTCGCGCGAGCCACTCGGCGCAGGCGCGCCCAATCCCCTGGCTCGCCCCGGTCACGAAGGCGCACTTCCCGCTCAAATCGATGGAGATCATCTCTCCCTCCCTGGTTCATACCGTTGGATGATAGGAATATCCCGGGATGACCCGAGCCACCCCTTTTCAATCTGAATTTTGGGCACAAGAATAGGGCTGCCCCGGCGGGGGCGCAACTGACGGGGGCCAGAAATGGCGAGAGACCGCCGGGCGGAGAGGCGCCCGGTGAGCTGATCTGGCTGAAGACCGGCTGGCGAAAAACCGACCGGCTAGAAGAAGTACTTCCGATCCTTGAGATCGGGATACATTCCGGCCACCCATTTTCCGTAGCCGTTGAATAATTGAGTGGGCCGGCGCTTATTGGTGCCAAGCATCCGCTCGCTCTTCTGGCTCCAGCGGGGATGGTCGAACGCGGGGTTAATGTTCGCCCAGAAGCCGTACTCGCTGGGCGCGGCGCGCTCCCAGAAGGTCTTGGGGCGCTTCTCGGTGAATTCAATCGAGACGATCGATTTCCCGTTCTTGAAGCCGTACTTCCAGGGCAGGATGAGCCGGAGCGGAGCGCCGTGCTGTTGCGGCAGGGGTTTTCCATAAACCCCGGTGGCGAGCATCGCCATCTCGTTCATCCCCTCCTCGATTGTGAGCGCCTCGGTGTAGGGCCACGAGTACCAGACGCGCAACTGGCCGAGGGCGACCTTGGGTTTGTAGAAGGTCTTGAAGACGATGTACTTGGCCGAACTCTTGGGCTCGACCGCCTTGATGAGGTCCCGGATCAGAAACCCGGTCCAGGGCACCGCCATCGCCCATGCCTCGACGCACCGGAAGCGCAGCAGCCGCTCCTGGAGCGGCATCGAGCGTATGAGCGAGTCGATGTCGTAGGTCTTGGGCTTGTTCACCAGCCCCGAGACCTTCACCTCCCAGGGTCTGAGCTGGAGGCGTTTGGAGAGCCAGTAGATTCCCTTCGTCCCGCCGAACTCATAAAAATTATTGTAGGTGGCCGCCACCTGCTCCTCGGTGAGCGGGCGATCAAGCTTGAAGTCGGGATTCCGCTTGGCGGGATAAAGATCGAGCGTCTTGTCCTTGGGAGCCTCGGCGGCCCCGGCGATCCCGGCCGATGCGATACCGCCCAGCGCGCCTACGGCGACGGCCCCGGCCGCGCCCATGAGGAAATTTCTCCGGTCAAAAAAAACCGCCTCGGGAGTCGCTTCCCGCTCGGGCATGGCCCACTCAGGTTTCCGGATAAAATTCATGTTGTCTCCTTGGGCTCCGGGAGCCGGCGTCGCGCCCGGAGAGAGTCTATATTCAGGAACGAAGAGTCCCCAATTTGTGAGTTTCCGCCTCTCCTATGACAATGTGGGGGGTAGAGTCCTAAATCAACCATCTTTAATTAATCTTTATTCAGGGGCCCGAGAGCGCCCCGCCGTATCCCGGAGGAGTCATGGAAGAAAAGCGAATCCCGGTCGAGCGCATGAAAATATTCATCAAATCGGTGATGAGTATCCAGGGCGTGCCGGAAGATCACGTCGAAATCTTCGCCCAGCGCATGATCGAGGCCGACCTGCGCGGGATGCACGGCCACGGCCTCATGCGTCTGACGCCTTACAGCCGCCGCCTCCGTGAGGGGGGCTACAACCTCAAGCCGGATATCCGGGCGACACGCGAAACCCCCGTCAGCGCCCTCGTCGAGGGCGACAACGGCCTTGGCCAGGTCGTCATGACCTTCGCCGCCGAACTTGCCATCAAAAAGGCCAAGGAGAGCGGCCTCGCCTGGATCGGGGTCCGGGGAGGCAACCACGCCGGGGCCGGGGGCGTCTACGCCGCCCTCACCCTCCCCCACGACCTGATCGGGGTCTACATGGCCGTCGCCAACGCCAACCACATGCCTCCCTGGGGCGGGGTGGACATGCTCCTCAGCACCAACCCGATTGCCTACGCCATTCCCGCCGGGGAGGAACCCGGCTTCGTCCTCGACATGGCGACCACCGTGGCCTCCTACGGGAAGGTGAAAGTCTACGCCCAGGCGGGCCGGGAGATGCCCGTGGGATGGATGGTCGATCGCAAGGGCGAGCCCCTCACCGACGCCACCCGCTCGGACGAGGGTTTTTTGCTCCCCATCGGCGGCCACAAGGGCTACGGGCTGAACATGGTCATCGGCATGCTGGCGGGCGTCATGAACTCGGCGGCCTTCGGAAGCGATGTCGTGGACTTCAACAAGGAATTTTCAACACCCCTCAACACCGGCCAGGCCTTCTTCGCCATGCAACCCGACCTCTTCCGCGATCTGGATGAGTTCAAGGCGGGAATGGACCGGAGCATCCGGGAGATTAAGAACTCCACCCCGATGGAGGGGAAGGGCCCGATCCGGATTCCGGGCGAGCAGGCGGTGGCCCGGGGACGGGATATGCGCGAGCGGGGAATCCCCGTCACCCAGCCCGTCCTCAAGGCCGTCCACGAGTTGGCTGAGTCCCTGGGAATCGAGGAGCGGCTCGAGGACTGATTAACGTAAAACGCTTCCGAGGGGCATTGTCACCCCTCCCTCATTGGGGTTGGGTTCTCATTTTCGGTTGCTTTTTATCCGGGCAAAATATTTTTTTGGCTTCGTCTCTTTATCCGGCTAGACCGATCAACTAGCCAAAACTGATCAACGCGCCGCCAAGCGTTATGAACGCCCCGCCCAGGACCATGGCCGGGGTGATTTTCTCCACCCCCCGAAGAAAGAAAAATGAAAGAAGCATGACGAACAGGGGCTGAGCCGAGACGATGGGGGTGACCACCACGACACTCCCCTTATCCAGGGCCAGAAACACGAATAGTTGGGCGAAAATGCTCGAAATTCCAACAAAAAAGAAAAGCGTAAGACCCCGCCTCGGGAGCGAGGCCATCTTTTTATCCCCAAGCCACACCCAGGCGGCGGACATGAGGACGGTCGATGTCGAGGCCATGACGAATATCGCGAGGGTCTTGTAGGGAACGTCGGGGGATGAGTAGCGGATGATCAAATCCCTGAAAACGAACGTCATGGTCGCGCCGAGGCTGAAAAGCACCCCGCTGACCGCCCAGGAACGCATCTCCCCTTTACGGATCGAAAGCGCGGCGAGGCCCAGGACGATGAAACCTGTCCCGGCGGCCACCGGAACCGATATCACCTCGCCCAGCACCAGGACCGCGAGGGAGCTCGAAAACAGCGGCCCCACCCCCCGGATCATCGCCGAGGGCGCCGCCCCGATTCGTTGAATGCCCGCGAAGTGAATACTCCTCGCGAATCCGGGGATAAATACGCCGATCCCCACATACCAGAGAAGGTTCGGATTTCCGAACTCCCGGAGGGGAACCGTCGCGGCCACCCAGGGGAGCAGGCCCGCGGCCATAACGGCGGAAATGATGAGACCGCCCAAAATCGGCGGCACCTCCCGCCCGGCCATCCGCATGAGGATGTAGGCCAGCGCATAAAATGCCGCCGCCGTAACGGCCAGAAAAATGACATGCACAGGGGTTCCTCACAGCTATCCGAAAAGCGCCGTCCTCAAGGCCGTCCGGAAGCAAGACCGTCCGGGAACCTGGAAGCGGCGGGTAAGAAAGCGGCCCCCAGCAGCCTCCCCGAAGCCGCTAATCCTGCTCGATCAACTCCTCGCAGTAGGGCGCGCGGGTCATATAAACCGGGTCGCCCTCGGTGATGAGGATATGGTCCTCGATGCGCACCCCCGCGCCGCCCGGAATTCCGGGCACGAAAATCAACGGCTCGACAGCGAACGTCATGCCGGGCTTGAACGCGACGCTCTCGGCGCCCGGCATCACCTCGCCGATGTAAGGCGGCTCGTTGGGCGAGATGCCGCAGCCGTGGCCGATGAAGAGTTTGATGAAATTCTCCTCGAGCCCCGCCGAGCGGGCCACCTCGAGGAACTCGGCCGCCGAGTCGTCGTTCGTGTAGCCGACCCGCATTTTCTCGATGCCCGCCTTCAGGGACTTGTAGACGGTCGTATAGACTTTCTTCTGCATCGGATGGGGCGGCCCTCCGGCGATTTTCGCGCGGCCGCAGTCACCGAAATAGCCGTTCCAGCAGGCGCCGATGTCGATGAATACGATGTCGCCGTTGCGGATGATCTTGTCGGTCGGAAAGCGCGTCGGGGGGGCCATGTGCTCGCCCGAGGCGACGAAGGGCGAGGCCAGGTGGCCGAACTCGCCCCCGTGGGCAAAGAGGGTCTTCATGGCCTCGGCGGCCACGTCGAATTCCCTCACGCCGGGGACTGCGGTATTGAGGGCGGAGATCGTCACCGCGTCAGCGATGGCGCAGGCCTGTTGGAGGCAGGCCACCTCGTCCGGGGTCTTCTGGACCCGGCTCATGTACATGAACTGCTCGCCGTCAACAAAAGTGGCCTCGGGGAGGTATTTATCAAGGGCGGCGCGCTGCATGAAGGTGTGGCCGTCGAGGCCGATGGTGCCGTTCGCGACGCCCCATTTTGTCATGCGCGAGGCGATGTCGTCGCGGACGGTGCTCTCGACGAGGCCGGGCTCCTCCAGGATACCGATGGGAACGTAGTCGTCGATCCAGGGCATGCACTCCTCGATGCGGTGCGCCTCGCCGGATGAGGCCAGCAGGGTGGGGTTGCCCTCCTGGTGCAGGAGAACGCCGTAGGTCGTCGATGAGCGGTACTGGATCATGATGACGCGGGCGCTCGTCAGATAGCGGACGTTCTCGTCCTTCCACAGAATCAGGGCGTCGATACCGGCCTCCTTCATGGCGGCCTGGGTCTTGGTGACACGCTCCTTGCGCATTTTTTCCATGTCGATCCGGTGCTCCCAATCGACCATCATTCCCCCGCGTGCCCATGTGGGATAGTCCGTCATCTGATTTCTCCTCTTTCTATGGTTATGGCAAAAAAATCCATTTCGGGCACCTGAGGCGGGCCCGAAGTTAAGTCTGGAGTCAAGGTTCTCTCTGGCCGGAATTCCGGGCGCGACGCTAGCACCCCGCTTGAATTGTGTCAAGAAATCCCGCTCGCCCCCGGAGCGCGGGCGGCGTATAATGGGGCTCCCACCGCCCGGTGGACATGCGCCGATGGGCAAGCGACGAGACACCCCCGATTTCAAGCGATCCAGCCGGATTAACCGGGTCAGCCTCAGGCCGACGGCCGAGGAGCGCGAGCTCACCGAAAAACTCATCAAGAGCGGGGGGGCCGGCCCGAGGGAGGCCTACGGGCAAAAGCTTCTGAATACAATGTGCGCCCGCCTCCGGATCTCCCCGGTTCGGCTTCACGTCCAAGACAAGAACCAGCCCCACAAGAAACTGGGGGGACGCCTGGCCTACAAGGAATATGGGGCCTACTACCTCGACGACCAGGTAATCCGGATCGCCAACCTGACGGCGGTGCGGGGCCAGATTGTCGCCGGAAAAACATTTTTCGACACCCTTGTCCACGAGTTCATGCACCACCTGGACCGGAAGCTCCTCCGGATTCACTCGACCCCGCATAGCCCGGGTTTCTACAACCGGATTGACGACCTCAAGCGAAAGCTCCTCGGCGAGGGGGAGGATGCCCCCGCCGGGGAGAACGGGGGCCAGTGGGAGCCTCCCCCGCGCGGGCTGCTCTCCGCCCTTGAGCAGGCGGCGCGGGAGGCCCGCGACGCGGGCCGGATGCCCGTGGCAAACGCATCGCGAACCGGCTCTCCGGCAGGAACCAGGGCCCCCCGCTGGGGGGGGGAGACGGGTCTTTTCTCCAGCTCCCAGCAGGGCACAGGAGAAAGAGGGGCTGCCCCTGAGTGGACCGCACGCGGGGATGAGGATGCGTCCCCCCGCAACGGGAAAAGCCGGGAGAGGGCATACGACACCGAAAAACCGCCACCTCGAAAGGGCCGCGTGCGGCCGGGCGTGGACCACAAGGTCGCGGACCGCAAGGTCATCGGCCTAGAGAGCCTTGGCTCGGCAACGGGGCAGCTCACCCTCGATTTCGAGGATTAGTGAATTTCGAGGATTAGTGAACAGGGGGATGCTCGGAGCCCCCAAGGGGCGGAACCCCAGCCCGGGGGGTCTTTCCGCGTGCGCCTCCCCTTGCCCCCGCGCCGTGGACACCAATGCCGGGGAATGTTCTGGCTTCGGATTTGTTCTGTCTCATGATATGAATCCTTGCCCGGATTGAAACGCGTATTCCAGAACCCGGATTTCATAACGATCAGTTCAGTAAGGAGCATCTACCGAAACTCAAGCGCATGCTCAAGAATAAGCGATCAATGATTGGCATGACGGGTGTGCCTGAAAAAAGAAAAAACACGGAAGACCGGCGGAAGGGGGGAAGAGAAAATGTTCAAAGTGGGATACGGCGTTCAGCCGTTCAAGAAGAAGCCAAAGACTAAAAAGGATATGATGGATATCCTACAGCATCTGGAGGAAGGAAAAACGATTCGCATTCAACAACTGCCGGCCGAGCGTACATGCATGGTGACGCTGCGGGGCGTTCCATGCGGGAATAAATACATCCCGACCAGAGCAGACCAGAAGAGTTGCTCGCCGTGGTGCCAGAACCGCGCGGCAACACAAAAGCTCAGGGCGAAGAGGGCTAAGAATGGGTCGTGACCACAAAGAAGATCTCGAGAGAATCGAGGAGATTTGCGAGAATTTCGATACCATCAGCATCAAGGATGCCGACTTCGTGAACGACATTTCTCATAAACAAGGAGTTTTTAAATGCAGCCCGCGAACGATGTTTTGAGAAAACCGACCGGCCCGATGATGGGATTTTGGTCGTGGCGCTACCTCAATAAATGGAAAACCCTGAAGATGGTCAGCAGCCAGCGCATCAAGGCAATTTACGGGAAATTCCCCTCGATCTTCCCGCCGGGCGAGAAATTCCCGGATTTTGAGCTCAAGGATCTGGAGGGAACCCCGCACCGGATGTCCGATTATTTCGGCAAAAAATATCTCGTCGTGACAACGGGCGCCATAACGTGACC
>JAPYQX010000125.1 GCA_029937135.1 Nitrospinota bacterium | reverse complement strand
CGCTTTATTTGCAGAATTTACAGCCCGGGAAGCTCTTGCTGTAGACGGGCTTCTTGAGAAACTCCTCCGGCGACTGTTTATAGAACTGGCTGACCGCCGGGTATGTCTTGATGACGATGTTCCAGAGCGAATTGGGTTTAACGCCCAGCCCGAGCCTGTCGCCCGACACTCGCTGCACCTTCCGGATGTAAATATTCTGCACAACGTTTCCGTGCGAGCCGATGTAGAGCGGCCCGCGGGTCGCATTGATCCGGATTTTCTTGAACTCGCGGATGAAGCCCACGGTGTCGTCCGGGTTCCAGTTGATCTTCTCGAGCGTTTTGTGGATCCACAGCGCGGTGGTGTAGGTAGTCTCCGAGTAGTAGGAGGCCATCTTCCCGTAGCGGCTCTGGTACTCCTTGACGAACGCCTTGTTCTTGTCGGTCGTGAGCGCGGCGCTGTACTGTCCTGCCGTCACATAACCGATAGCCTCGTCACCCATCGACGGAAGGATGAATTCATCCGCGGACGTTATCCCGCCAAGCAAGGGCATCTTGAATCCGGCCGCCCGGAATTGCTTTGGAAAGGCCAATGAGCTTGGCCCCACCATCAGGGCCATGACCGCATCTGCGTCCTTGGGGATTTGCGGAAGATAGGGGCCAAAGTCCTTCGTGCCCAGCTTCGCCCATATCTTCTTGATGATCTTCCCACCACGCCTTTCGAATTGTGTCTGAAAGCCGCCGATGGTCTCGTAGCCGAAGGCATAATCCTGTCCGATTGCTACGATCCGCCGGTAGCCCTGGTCATAGGCGTAGTCGGCGAGGGGGTGGCTGCCCTGGCTGGAGGTGAAACCGCTCCGGATGAAGTACTTCGGGGGCTTCCTCTGGGTCATGTCGTCTCCGGCCGGAACCGGCGAGATGTAGAGGGTCTTGAAGCGGTCGGCGACGGCGCCCAGAGCATAGCCCGTGCTGGCCAGCAGACCGCCCACGAACAGGTGCACCTTGTCGCGGCGGATTAACTTGATCGCCTTTTGCCGGTTGACCGAGGGCTTGCCGGTGGAGTCTTCGAAAATGACCTTCACCTTGACGGGGCCCATCATGTTGTTGGTCTGGCTAAGGTACATTTTGAAGCCGTTGGCCATGTCCTTGCCGATCTGGGCGAAGATGCCCGTCATCGGCACGATGAAACCGATGCGGATTTCCTTCGCGGCCATGGCGGGGCCGGCTGTGACCGCGAGCGCCAGGGTGGCGGCGGCGATCATGGCAAAACATCTTTTTTTCATCTTGATCCTCTCCAAATTGTCCTGCGAGAGATAAGGAGCCGCGGTGAATCAGTCTTTTGGGTTATTTTCCGCGGCGAACGAACGGCGGAATTTATTGGCGATACCGAGTATTCCGTCCACCCCGTAGAGGCGGCTTAGCATAATGGTAATAATGTATATCGATCCGAGTATAAGCGGCCACCTTTCCACATAAATGCTGACAAATTGCTGGAGCGACCGGATGATGGCCGCCCCGATGACGGGCCCGACGAGGGTGGCCGGGCCGCCCAGGGCGACCATGAAAAGCGCCTCGGCCGAGGTGATGAGCTCGACATCCGGGGGGCTGATGAACAGGTTATAGAGCGTCCACAACACGCCGGCAACGCCGCTGAAGGTTCCGGCAATAATGAAGGCAAGGTATTTATGCAGCCAGATATTGTAGCCGAGCATCTCCATGCGCTCCTCGCGCTCGCGGATACCGACAAGGGTGCGGCCAAAGGGGCTCTGGGTGATGAGGTAGAGCACCCCGAGGCACAGAAGAAATATGGCCAGTGTAAAGTAGAAAAAGGGGAGCCCCTCTTCGAGGGAGAAGCCGAAAAGCGAGGGGCGACCGGGTACGATAATTCCGTTGTCTCCCTCCGTCACCGCGCTCCAGCGGTAGGCCAGCCCCCAGACCACCATAGCGAGCGAAAGGGTGATCATCAAGAAATAAACGTCTTTGGCCCGAATGGCCAGGTATCCGAAGAAGGCCGAGAAAGCGATGGCCACCAGAACACCGATAAAGAACAGGTAGAAAAGACCCAGGCCCGCCGAGTCGGTCCAGGTGAACATGGCGTAGGTCACCACCCAGCTTTTCTTGGTCATGATGATGGCCGAGGCATAGGAGGCGACGCCGAAATAGGCCGCGTGGCCCAGCGAAGCGAGACCGGTATAGCCGAGAAGGATGTCCAGGCTCATGGCCAGGATGCCGAAGACGAGAATCTCGGTGACGAGGGATTGAAGAAAAAGATCGAGAAACGGCGTAATGAGGGCCAGGGCTGCGAACACCCCCAGGACAATCATGATACGCCGGCGCTCGATTGCGGTTCCCAGCATCGTCTAGCCCTTTCCGAACAAGCCCGTCGGTTTGACGGCGAGGATAATGGCCATCGGCGCGAAAAGGGCGAAGTAGGAGAGTTCAGGGAAAAGGGCGGTTCCGAAGTTTTCCATGAAACCGACCACGAGGCTTCCCACGACCGCACCGGTGAGGCTCCCCAGCCCGCCGATGATGACCACAGCGAATGCGTAGGGGAGTATCTCGAAGTCCAGCCCGGGATATACCCCGAAGAAGGCCCCGCCGACGACGCCGCCAATTGCGGCGAGCAGGGCGCCGATGGCGAAGATGCTCATCGAAACAATATTGGTGTTGATGCCGATCCCGCGCGCCATCTCGGGGTCGTCCACCGTGGCGCGCATGATGGCCCCGAGTCGGGTGCGCTCGATGCCGAAGAGGAGTGCGAGCCCGACAAGAACCGCGACCAGGATCATGAAAAGGCGGTACTGGGGAAACGACATGTCCGCGATCATAATGCTTTGATTAAAAGGCCAGGGCGCCTCGAACATGAAGTTGTCGCCGCCCCAGGTGTAGAGCGATCCATCCTGAAGGATGAAAGCGAACCCGATGGTGACGAGGACCTGGGCGAGGGTGTCATGTCCGAAATGACGGAGAAAGAAGCGCTCTATTAACATCCCGCCCAGACCGACCACGATCACGGCGACGGCGATGGCGCCCGAGAGCGCGAGGAAGTTCACCTGGTCGATTTTCTGGAGCTTGATGACGGGAAAGAAAAGCTCAATGAAGCGGTAGTCCCAAATCATGCTGGTGACGATTTCGGTGATGATGTAGGCACTGAGCAGACCCAGAGCCGCCCGTCCCTCTCCGGCGGCCCGCGAGAGGCCGCGCCAGGCGAAATAAAGCGCCGTCCAGGTGGCCAACTGGATGAGCCGGGGCATGATCGAGGCGGTGCCGTAGAAGATGTTGTAGGCCTCGAGTCCGATGTAGCCCCCGAACAGGAAAAACGCGGCGTGTGCGAGGTTGACGATCCGCATGACGCCGAAAATCAGCGAAAGCCCGCTGGCCAGAAGGAATAAAAGAGAGGCGTAGGAGAGGCTGCTGTAAGAAAGCTCGATTACGTTCGCGATTGATAGCGAAACCATGCGGTCATTACCCCAAAACAAAAAAAGGCGCGGCGCGGGACTTCCCGCCTTTGGTATTCAAGTCTCTGAAATCAAACAAATAAATGCGATTACGCATAAGGGATAGCTTATGCCAGAGGAGCGCATTTGCTCATTTTACGGCCCCCGGGTCAAGGGGGTCTCCCCCTTATCTGGCCTTGCCCGGCCCCTTGAAGGGGCGGATGATAAGCTATCTTTGTTTCAGGCGTATTTCCGATTTTTCGGTTGTTTATAATTTCGCGCGACTGATTGCTTCCCGCCAATGATCTTATCGATGAAATCGCCGGTCAGTATGCCCGGCGCGGGCGGGGAGGCTTGTGGTGGACAGCGGGATACTTTTTCGGGGCGCGAAGGTGGACGCCGAGGGCCCGCTCGTCGATCTCCTTGTCCGGGACGGGCGAATCGTCTCCGCGGCGGCGGGGGAGGGCGTACCCTCTACGGAGGATTCGCCTTCTCCGGAGAGTACGCCTTCTCAGGAAGGCCTCCGGCTCATCGAGCTTGATGGCCGGGTCGTCCTGCCCGGCTTCATCGAGAGCCACATGCACCTCGACAAGGCCTTTCTTGAGGAGCGCCGACCGAACCTGAGCGGCACCCTCCAGGACGTCATCGCCATCACCCTGGGGCTCAAGAAGTCCGTCACGAACAAGGACATCCGGGAGCGCTCCGAGCGGACGCTGCGGCTGCTGGTGCGCCACGGCGCGACCCGCCTCCGCGCCCAGGTCGAGGTGGACCCCATCGTCGGCCTCAAGGGGATGGAGGCCACCCTCGAGCTCCGGGAGGCCTGCGCCGGCATCGCCGATATCCAGATTGTGGTTTTTCCCCAGGAGGGCATCGAACAACAGCCCGGGACCGAGGAGTTGATGCGCGAGGCGATGCGAATGGGCGGTGACGCGGTCGGGGGCATTCCCTATAACGATACCGACCCGGAGCGCCACCTCGACATCGTATTTGGCCTGGCGGCCGAGTTTGGCTGTGGAATAGATTTGCATATCGATTTCTCGGACGACCCCGGCGAGTGTGTCATCGAATCCGTCGCCCGGCGGACGGGGGCGTCGGGCCTTGAGGGAAAAGTGGTGGTGGCCCATCTGACCTCGCTCGGGGCGATGGACGGCGAGCGGGCCGCCCGCGTTATCGGCGCTATCGCCAAGGCGGAGATAACCGTCATCCCCCTCCCGGCGACGGACCTGTTCCTGAACGGGCGCGACGGCGACCCCCCCCCCGCTTCCGGGGGCTCACCCGGGTGCGCGAACTCATCGCCGCCGGGGTGAATGTCGCCGTCTCCTCGAACAACATCCGCAACGCCTTCATCCCCTCGGGCCGGGGCGATCTGCTTGAGATCGGCCTCCTCCTCGCCCATGCGGCGCAGATGAGCGGGGCCGCCGAGCGTGCGATCATTCCGGCGCTTTTTACGCACAACGCGGCCCGGGCGCTCGGGATTCAAGATGAGTACGGGATCGCGCCGGGGAAACCGGCGGATCTCGTTGTCCTCGAAACGAAAAAATTGGAACGACATCATCATCGATCAGCCGGAGAAGCGATTCGTCGTGAAAAACGGCGGGATTCTCGCCGAGAATATCAGCGAAACCAGGTGGCATGTTTGAGGCACGGAGGTTTGATCGCCGAGGTTTGAGCCGCCGGCCGGATTTTTTCCTTCAATTTTTATGCGATTATTTCACGGTAATACGGAGGTGATCGGGTGGGCAGAATAGAGGATGCGAACGAGGAAGCCTTGCGGCGGATGTTCGGGGGGAGCCCGTCCTGATCAATGTGCGCCCGGCGGAGGAGGTGATAGCCGGGCTGGGCGATTATGTCCTGCTTCATGCGGGCCCGCCGATCGAGTGGGAACGGATGTGCGGCCCGCTGCGTGGCGCGGCGGCGGGCGCGATTGTCCTTGAGGGCTGGGCGCCATCGCTGGACGAGGCCGAGGCGCTGGCGGCCTCGGGTAAGATCACCTTTCACCCGAACCACCATTTCGATGCCGTCGGCCCGATGACGGGCATCACGAGCCGCAGCCAGCCGGTCATGATCGTCGAGAACAAAAAGTTCGGGAACCGGGCCTACTGCACGCTGAATGAAGGCCTCGGGAAGGTCATGCGCTTTGGCGGCAACGATGAAAAGGTCATCGCCCGCCTCCGCTGGCTGAGGGATGTTCTCGGCCCGGTACTCTCCGAGGTGCTCCGCTCATGCGGCGGCATCGCCCTCAAGGGGATCATCGCGCGGGGGCTCTCGATGGGCGATGATATGCATCAGCGCAACGTCGCCTGTTCGACTCTTTTTTACCGCGAACTGGCGCCCGTGCTGGCGCGCACGGTGGGCGACGCTGAAATGCTGGCTTCAATTCTTGAGTTCATCGGGGGAAACGACCAGTTTTTCCTGAACGTCGGGATGAGCATCGGCAAGGCCATCATGGATCCCGTCCGGGATATCGACGGCTCCACCATCGTGACCGCCATGTGCCGGAACGGCACCGACTTCGGCATCCGCGTCAGCGGAACGGGGGACTCCTGGTTCACCGCCCCGGTGGAGATGCCGAAGGGGCTTTATTTTCCGGGTTTTTCGGAAAAGGATGCGAATCCCGACATGGGCGATTCCACCATCGTCGAGACGATAGGGCTCGGGGGGTTCGCGATGGCCGCCTCGCCCGCGGTGGCGGGGTTTGTCGGCGCGGGCTCGGCGATGGATGCGTTGAACTTCACGCGATCGATGTACGAGATCACGGCGGGAGAAAACCCCGGGTGGACGCTCCCCTCGCTCGACTTCCGGGGTGTTCCGGCCGGTATCGATATTCGCAAAGTCGTTGAGACCAGAATCGCGCCTGTCATCAACACCGGCATCGCCCACCGGGAGTCCGGCGTCGGGCAGGTTGGCGCTGGAGTCGTACGCGCACCCCTCGCCTGCTTCGAGCAGGCCCTCGAAGCGTTTTCCGGGAAAATGGGTGTGGCCTAGAAGGGCATTTTCGCGTTTTATATCCTCGGCGTGGTGAGTCAGCAATTCGCCATGCACATGTTTTTAAGCGGTTATCCGAAGATTTAACTCATTTTATCGGGATATCTTCCGATGAGAATAGATGCAGGATAATGTGCATACGGTTGGGAAGCGCGAAAATTTGGAATAACGCACGAAAGCAGGTCATCTCCTCAGGGAGGAGGAGTTGCCGTGGCTGAAGCAAACCTCATTCTTGCTATCGCAAGAGGCCAGAGCCCTCCGCGGATCGTTCGGGCCATAGCGGCCGCGCGATCCAACGTGGCCCAGTTCACGGCCAACAATCAATTGGCGGATGAGCGGCTTCTGACCGTTCTCTCCGCCGCGAGCACGATCCAAAGTCCGAATGGAGTCGATATGCCGTCTAGGTCGTTATTTTCCGTGGAGAGCGTCAATCCGGTTTTATGTACCCGAACTCCTGAAGTTTCTCTTCCAGATCGCATTTACCCCCGCGGAGAGAATGCCTATCCATTTTCCATCAGATGATTCAACCCCTTGATTGCATCCTGAAGACGGTTCTCGTCGTCGTATCTTTCAATTGCGAAACCGATCAGGAACGACGAGGGGGCGGTCTCGATGGATTTTGTCCAGGCGACTCGTATCCGGCAGTTCTCGAACACCTCGCCGAAGACATGGAACTCACACGCAACGGCTCCATCGAACTTGAACTCCTTGTCCAGTATCGCCTTGAAGCTGCCAGCACTAATGTCGATGGGGACGATACACAGGCTGGTCAAATCCGGGGCGTAGATAATGGCGGGAACCTCGTAGCGGGCGAATCTACGGTTCTCATGATTCATTTCCATTCATGATTCATTCTCCTTCCGTCGCGGAGCGAAACTCCGGCCCCGTCCTGTCCAAAATTCATCCGAATCGTACACCCGGCTGGTTGAATACTACTCATAAATTCACGCTATTCAATGTATAGCTGATCGTTCGCAGTGAACTTACTCTGTAATAGTCTTCGGTTCCTTTGAACGATTTAGAGGGAGGGCTCTCTTTTCAATGGTTTTAAATTCATAAATCCTTCACTCCCCCAAGGAGCCAAAATGGGGCATGTCCAGATGATTGCAAGACTCTCATGGATAGCACCGCCACTGCCGAGGCAGGTCGGGAGCGCCCGATCCCATCCTGTCCAGAGCAATTCATTCGACATGAGCGGAGCTGGAATCAATCCGCTTGACTTTCGTTTTGTATTCGCTTATAGATCACATCCCCGTTTGGAGGTTTTTATGCGGATTAAGGCGATTTTTCGAGCGAATCCAGGCCGGGGGCGCGGACTGCCCCTTTTCCTCGCCCGCGTCCTGGCGGGACGGCCCACGGGTTTTCCATCTCCCGCCGATGACTTCATCGAAAACCGCCTCGACATCAACGCCCACCTCGTGAAGCACCCCGCCGCCACCTTCTTCGTCCGGGTCCAGGGGGATTCGATGCGGGATGCAGGGATCCACGACGGAGATATCCTCGTGGTCGATCGCTCGCTCGAGCCCGCGAGCGGCAAGGTTGTCGTGGCGGCGGTGGACGGAGAGCTCACCGTCAAGCGGCTCGATATACGAGAAGGCGCCATGCGCCTTCTCCCCGAGAACGGCGACTACCGGCCCACCGAGATCACGGACGGGATGGAGCTGACCGTCTGGGGGGTGGTGACCAGCGTAATAC
>JAPYQX010000124.1 GCA_029937135.1 Nitrospinota bacterium | reverse complement strand
GGGGGCGGGGCGGCGCGCCACCGTCACCGCCCCCGAGGGCTCGAATCCCGGCAAGCTCGCCGCCATCCGCCGGATGGGAGCCGAGGTCGTTTTGCATGGCCGCGATTTCGACGAGGCCCGCGAGTGGTGCGAGGCCGAGGCGGAGAGGAGTGGCAAGCGCTACGTCCATTCGGCCAACGAGCCCCACCTCATCGCGGGGGTGGGAACGGCGGCGCTCGAGTGCTTCGGGGCCGAGCCCGATATCGACGTGCTCATCGTTCCCGTCGGGGGCGGGAGCGGGGCCGCCGGAGCCGCCCTCGTAGCGAAAAAACTCCGGCCGGGCGTCCACGTCGTCGGCGTCCAGGCCGAGCGCGCGCCGGCGGTTCATCAGAGCCTCCTGGCGGGGGAGATGCGCTCCCATGCCTCCTCGGCGACTTTCGCCGATGGCCTGGCGACGCGGGTTCCCTTCGAACTGACCTTCGGGATGATGCTCCGCCTCGTGGACGAGACCTTTCTTGTCGGGGAGGAGGAGATGTGCGAGGCGATTCGCCTGTTAATCTCAGAGGTGCACGTGATCGCCGAGGGAGCGGGGGCGGCCCCGACCGCCGCGGCGGCGAAGATGGACTTGAAGGGCAAGAAAGTGGCGGCGATGGTGAGCGGGCGCAACCTCACGGCGGAGCATCTCCGCCTCATCCTCTCGGGCGGGGTGCCCAAGCCATGAACGAAGGCCGGCCAAAGCCCGCTCGCACCTACCGGCTGAATGCCTCGAAAGCGCCTCCGGGAGAAAAAGAGGCCCCGGACGAGGCCTCCTCAGTCAACACGGCCTCTGGCAGGACAGGCGGTGACTCTGCCCCCGCCACACTTTGCGTCGAGGTGGCGGTGAACGTTCCCCGGCTCGGGCCGCTGACCTACCGCGCCCCGGAGGCGCTGGCGGAGGCGCTCGTCCCCGGTGTGCGTGTCATGGTGCCCCTCGGGCGGCGGCGGATGACGGGCTACGTCGTCTCGCCCCCCGCGCCTTTTTCAGAAGAGATGTCCCCGTCGGGAAGCCTCGGACCGGTTGGAAGCCTGCCCCCGGTGACGCTCAAGGATGTCATTCGCCTCCTCGACGAGGAGCCTGTCCTGACCGGGGAGATGATCGCGCTCACTAGGTGGGTCGCGGATTACTACTGCTGTGGATTAGGCGAGGCGATACGGGCCGCCCTGCCCGGCGTCGCGGAGCGCAAGAGCGTCGAGCGGGTCCGCCTGACCGATGCGGGACGCAGAGAGGCCGCCCTTGAAGTGGCGAGGCAAGCCTCGCCGGGGCTGGGCCTTCCGGGGTTGGCCCTCCCAGGGTTGGGAAGCGAAAAGGATGCCCCCCTCCGGGCGCGGGTGCTGGCCGCCCTGAAGGAGCGCCCCCGGCGGCTAGACCAATTGCCCTCGGCCGTGGGGCGCGGGGCGCGGCAGGAGGCCGAGCGTCTTATCGAGGCGGGTCTCGCCGAGAAGGTCTCGGCCGAGGAGGGCGGCTCCATCCCGGTGATGGTGCGCTGGGTCCGGCTGGTGAAGGCGCCCGAGAGCGCCCAGGTGGAACATCTCGGGAAGCGTGCCCCCCGGCAGGCCGCCGCTATTCAACTCATTGAAAAAACTGAAAATAAACGGGTAATGCTTCGCGAGATCGAGCGCCTCCTCCCGGGTGGTCGAGGAGCCTGCGCCGCGATGGTGAAAAAGGGCTGGGTGGTCATGGAGGATGGGCCGCCTCCTGATGATATTTCCTCCAGCGACGGGGAAAGCCCTCCCACTGGTGACATCCTCGCCAGAGGCGCCCCCCCGGAGGGGGTAGAACTCACCCCGGCCCAGCAGGCCGCCTTCGACGCCGTGGCCCCGGACATTCGGGCCAAATCCTACTCCTTCACCCTCCTCCACGGCGTCACCGGGAGCGGAAAGACCGAGGTCTACCTCCGCCTCGCCCGGGAAGCCCTGGACGCCGGGCGGGGCGCGCTCATCCTCGTCCCCGAGATCGGGCTCACCCCTCAACTGCTCGACCGCTTCCGCTCCCGCTTCGGAGCCAAAGTCGCCTGCCTCCACAGCGCCTACCCCGAGAAAAAACGGGCCAGTGAATGGCGGCGCGTCCGGAGCGGCGAGGCCCCCGTCGTCATCGGCACCCGCTCGGCCGTCTACGCCCCCCTGCCCGATATCGGCTTCATCGCCGTCGATGAGGAACACGACGCCTCCTACAAACAGGACGACGCCCCGCGCTACAACGGCCGCGACACCGCCATCGTCCGCGCGCGACGGGCGGGGCGGGCCGGAATCCCCATCGTCCTCGGCTCGGCCACCCCCTCGCTCGAGAGTTATTCAAGGGCCGTGGGGGGGAGTTACAGGCTCATGACGCTACCGGCCCGGCCCGGCGGCCGGCCCCTTCCCGAGGTCCGCCTCGTCGATCTGCGCCGCGAGCAAGAGGGCGGCGGCGACCCCAAGGCCCCGACCCTTCTCAGCGCCGACCTCGCCGGCGCGATCCATGATCGGTTGGAACGCGGGGAGCAGAGCCTTTTATTCCTGAACCGCCGGGGGTTTTCCTCCGTCATCCTCTGCCGCGATTGCGGGGCTTCGGCCGAGTGCCAGAACTGCTCGGTCCCGCTCACCTTTCACCTAAATGCCGCCGGCGGCGCCGGGCGGCTTCGGTGCCACCTCTGCGATCTCTCGATGCCGCCTCCTACCACTTGTCCCGCCTGCGGGAGCGGGCGCGTCGCCTATTTCGGCCTCGGCACCGAGCGGGTCGAGGAGGCCGTCAAGGCGCGGTTTCCAAATGCCCGCGTCCGGCGGATGGACCGCGACACCGTGCGCCGCGCCGGGGCCTACGACGAGATTCTGGGGGCCGTCAGACGCGGCGAGGTGGATATCCTGATCGGAACCCAGATGGTGGCGAAGGGCCACGATTTTCCCAAGATGACGCTCGTCGGCGTCATCCTCGCCGACGTGGGGCTCCACCTCCCCGATTTCCGCGCCGGGGAGCGCACCTTTCAACTATTAACCCAGGTCGCGGGCCGCGCCGGGCGGGCCGATCTTCCCGGCGAGGTGATTGTCCAGACCTTCCGGCCCGAACACTACGCCGTCACCTGCGCCCGCGAGCACGACTACGCCGCGTTTTATGAGATTGAGTCGAAGTTCCGTCAGGCGACGGGCTATCCCCCCTACCGGCGGCTCGCGCGGCTCCGCTTCGAGGCGCGTAATTCTGACGCAGCCGCCTCTGCCGGGGTGTGGACCCGAAACTTCATGGAAAAAAACGGCGCGCGATCCTCTGTCAGAGACAGAGGCGGGGACGCCGAGCTTGTCTTCCTCGGGCCCGCCCCCGCCATGCTCGCCCGCGTCCGGGGGATTTACCGGCACCACATGCTCCTCAAATCCAAAACCGCCCGGCGGCTCTCCGAGGCGCTTCATGCGCTGGATGAGGGATTCCACAAGCAGAAAAATTTCGGGAGCGTGCATCTGGTGATTGATGTTAATCCGCAGAGTTTGTTGTAGGGGGGGATTCGTTAATTGAATTGCTGTATCATTATAATCACTGGTCCAGTACTTCGCTGATCGATACCCGAGGAGCGTGTTATGGATAGTGAAAAACGCAACGAAGTAGGTGAAAAGGAACGCGTAATGTTTTCTGGTCCTATGCCAGTGAGCGAAATCGGTCGTTACAACCAAGTACGAGATCCAGATTCTGAGGTAGAAATTACTCGCTATGTAGAAATTGAAGCGCAGGAATCCGTCCAGCATGTCGAGAAAATCAGAAGCGATTTCATTGTGGGGCAGAAATACGAAGTATGGAATGTGATCACCGACAAGAAGCGGTGGTGGGTGATAACAAATTTAACAAATTTGTATCCTCAAGATTATTTTCGAGTCTTGATTTCGTAATGACATTTCATGTTGGCGCAATGATTCGGATGATGAGTCGTTCTGAAGGAGCAGACAGTGCAATGCCTGACCTTTTTGACGAAGTTTTTAGGCGTTAAGAACAAGTAAAAGATCAACATGATGCAGCTGTAGAGGCAGAAGAATTTCAATCTGTGGGCCATAATCTTCGAGAATGTCTATTATCTCTTGTAGCTGTATTGCGTCGTCGTATTAATGTAGAGCAGAAAATTGACCGACCCAAGGACGCCGATTTCAAGTCATGGGTAGGTATTTTGTTGAATGAATTATGCACTGGGCAAAAGAATAAAAAGCTTCGGCATTACTTGAAAAATGTCTCAAAGGAAACTTGGCAACTTGTAAATTGGCTTACGCATGATAGAGATGCCAATCAGGCGGCATCATCGATTTGTATTCATTCATGCGATACTATTGCAGGACACTTTGTACAACTTCTAGAGCGTCAGGAAACTGAGTCCGTGCAGATTTGTCCTCTGTGTACTTCACGGGAAATTCGGTCTCATTATGACCCCTCAATAGAGCCTGGTGGTGATTACTATTTGACGTGTGGTTCTTGCAATTGGAGTAATCATCCGATCAATAAGACCGTCTAAATTGTACTGCAATTAAGGAGCCTTCATGCCTAACCCCCTGAAAGTCGCCATCGTCGGTCTCGGTTGGTGGGCGACGCCGATTGGAAACGGCGCGCGCCGGAGCGACAAGCTTGATCTGGCCGCCTGCTTCACCCGGAACGAGGAAAAGAGAAAAAGTTTTGCTAAAGACTATGGCTGCGCCCCAATGGATAGCTACGAGGCGATTCTGGAGGACGATTCCATCGAGGGTGTTTTACTCACCACACCGAACACCGTCCACGCGGATCAGATTATCGCGGCGATGCGCGCCGGAAAACACGTCTGGGTCGAAAAACCGATCACAAATACGCTCGCCGAGGTGCCCGGCGTCCTCGCGGCCTGGCGGGAGGCGGGGCTCACGCTCGCGGTGGGTCATTGCTACCGCCGCTCGGCGGGCCACCGCACGATGAAAAAATTGATCGACGACGGGACCATTGGCCGGCCCCTCTGGGCGGAGGCGGCGTTCACGAATCCGGCCGGGCAGAATTTCACCCCGGACCGGTGGCGCTTCTACAAGAGCGATTGCCCGGGCGGACCGCTCATGCAGATGGGGATTCATCACTGCGACACGCTCCATTATCTATTGGGGCGTCCGACACGCGTCTGTGGACTACACAAGCACCTGGCGACCCCCGCCGAGATCAACGATGTGTCGATGACGATTTTCGAGCATGAAAGCGGCGCAATCTCGAACGTGACGACCTGTTTCACCTCGCCCGATATGTTTTCGATGAAGCTCCACGGCACCGAGGCGGCGGTGCATCTCGAAATGTTCCGCGAAAACCTCACTTTCGCCGAGCGGACGAACGCAGAGACGACGCTTCGCATCACGAAAAAAGGGGAGGGGAGCTGGACGGATGTCCCCCTGCCAGGGATGACCGATATGGTGCAGGACGAGCTCGAGGATTTCGCCTCTTGTGTGCGGAGCGGGGCCGCGCCCGAGACGGGGCCCGTGGAGGCTGTCTATGCGCTGGCGATGGTGGAGGGCTCGGTGCGCTCGGCGGAGGAGGGGAGGCCGCTCGAGATGTCGGCGCTTCTCGATGGCATCGCGCTTTGACCTCCGGCATTGGCTTCTGGGGTAACATAAGGAGTGGTATCACTATCGGGGGCAGGTCAGAAAACGGGTTGCGGCAGAATCACCACAACCCGTTGATTTTAATGGTGGGCCGTACTGGGTTCGAACCAGTGACTTCTGCCGTGTGAAGGCAGTCGAGGGGGTTTTACGTATAAAGACACTGGGTGACACCAAGTGACATTGAGACATAGGTTTCAAAGGGTTAGCTAGAAACCGAAATGAGCCTGAGTGACACCGGTTGGTACTGATGCACACCGATTATGGACACCTATATGGACACCAAAATCTGTGGGGTCGATACGGCTCCTCGCTTCACTTTCAAACTCCTCACCGCACCACACATCAGCACCGACCTCATACGATCTCCTCAGACGTGTTCTTAGATCCCAGGAAGGACTTTCTCTTTCGATCTGATCCCTGGATCCCTCGAAGAAAGATCGGATCGCAGGGGGATTTAAAAGAGGCTAGATTCGGGCGGTCATGCCGAAAGAGTACCGAAAATCCTCTCATCCAACATGGACCGATATGAGGGGGGCACGTCACTAAAGTTGCAGCTCTTCGTTCAGCTTTAGGGGGTTTAGGCGCTTTAGGTGCCTGGCCGAAGGAAATATTTCATGGTGGGCGGGACAGGGATCGAACCTGCGACCTATGCCTTGTAAGGGCCTTTTCGGGGGTATGAGCCTGAATGGTACTGAGTGATCTCAAGTGACATGGAGCGATACGTTTCAAGGAGTTGGGAAAATCTCGAAGTGAGCCTGAGTGATCCCGAGTGATACAGAGGCACCTCCTCTATAGTCACTATTTAGGCACTGGAATTTCAGTGGGGCAAAGCATGACTTGAATGGTCTTAATTATAACGAATACGAAGGTCGAGCCAGGCGTATAGCAGATCGACCACAAAGTTGATGCACACGAACACCATCACCACGACCATTACTAGCGCCTGAATCATATTGTAGTCTTGGTTTCCCACGGATTCGACCAACAACCGGCCAAGACCATTAAGGTTGAAGACTTGCTCGGTGACGACAAGCCCTCCCATGAGAAACGAAAACTCCATGCCAATGATAGTGACTATCGGCAAGAACGCGTTCCTGAGCGCGTGACGGTTAATGACGACCTTCTCTAGCAAACCTTTCGCCCGCGCCGTGCGGATGTAGTCTTCGCGGATCACCTCAAGAAACGCTGATCGGGTCATCCTCGTCATTACCGCTGAAAACCTATACCCCGTGGCGACTGCTGGCCAGATTAGGTGGGACAAATTGGCAATCGGGTCCTCGAAAAACGACACGTATTCGATCGGCGGCATCCACGGTTCACCTAACCATGCCTGAGAATAGATCAACAGCCCCAGGATAATGAGGATGCCAAGCCAAAAAGACGGCATGGCAGCGCCGGCGTTAGCGAAGGTGCGGATCACGTAATCGATCCAGGTATCCTGATTGACCGCCGAAATGATACCCAGCGGAATAGCAATCAGAATGGAGAAGGTGGTGGCCATGATTGCCACCTGCAGCGACAGGGGGAAACGTACTTTTATTTCCTCGGTTATTGGCTGCCACGTCCACATGGAAATACCGAAATCGAAAGTAAAAAGGCCTATCATAAAATCAATGAATTGGATATATAAAGGATCATTCAGGCCAAGTTCATTCCGGCAAATATCAATCACTTCCTGATCGTAGTGCATGCCATAGTCCAACCAACGGACCAAGCAGATGTCTCCCGGTACGAGGCGCATCACAAAAAAAACGATAGCTCCAGCCCCAATCACGGTCGGGATCATCAGAAAAATTCGCTTGATAATATATTGATACAAGGATGAACTCCTTGCCTTGGACTGGACTTTCACCCAGGCAGGCTAACGCGCTTATGGTGTAATGACCAAAAGTTTCCCAATAACTCTATTTGGGTAACCTACCTGATAGTGGTACCACACCACTCAAGAGAACTGGGATTATGGTTGGAGGAAGGCTGAAATCTGCTGGGCGGGACAGGGATCGAACCTGCGACCTATGCCTTGTAAGGTTTGGTAATTACACTTTTTCTAGTAGCTCAAACCTCCCGATCAAGAATTCGCCTTGCACAATTCAAATTCCGCCACCACAGGGGAATGATCGCTCAGGCCATTCCGCCTGGCGTTATCGATGTAACGGCATCCGGACGCATTCAACGAATTGGATGCGAAAATATGGTCAAACCTCCTTCCCACGACAGTCCCTTTTTTGCGGATGGGGTACCAACTGGCACCTCGCGCCTTCCATCCGCGGAGCAAGCGATAGACATCCGGAAGGTCATATTCTGCCAAACGAGTCATGATATTTCTCTCCGTCGCGTCCCAGCGTGCGCCGTCACCGTGCCGGCGTAGCGACGGCCTGTCACAGCAAGGACCGCTCGGTGGAACCGGTCGTCGACCCCGTCGACGCGCCACCGTAGTGTCGTGCCCTCGGCGCGATCCGATCGACGGATGTCGAGGGCCGCGAACACCGAGTGCATGCCCGGGCAGTTCATGCCCACCAGGCGCGTCAGCG
>JAPYQX010000123.1 GCA_029937135.1 Nitrospinota bacterium | reverse complement strand
GTTTGATGAAGTTGCGCTCGGGCAATTTAATGTACTCGGCGTAGCCACCGTCGATTTGGCGTCCGACATGGCCGCCCAGATTCGAGCACAAGGTGGGCCGGTTACTCAGGCACCACTTGCACTGGCCGCAGTTGAGATAAAAATAGCAGGTGACCGGATCGCCGGTCTTCAGGCCCGTCACGCCGGGCCCCGTCTCCACGATCTCGCCGGTGATCTCGTGACCGATGATGATGGGGTAGTTGGCGGGGATGCCGCGCCCGATGCGGGTGTGCTGAATCGTCAGACCCGAACCGCAGGCCAAGACTCGCGCCACCGCCTCGCCGGGCCTCGCCTTGGGGTCGGGACGATCCTCCATCACAAAGGGCTCTCCGGGCCCGGGCAACACAATCGCTTTCATCGCGGCTCCCCTCTCTGAATCAACAGGAATGAATTCCGAATGAAGGTTTCGTCACGACAGAAACCCTCGACATAACAGGAAACTTCTTCACGGCAGGCGGCGCAGCGCCCTCGCGCCGATGTCCTTTCGGTAGTAAGCGTCGTCCCAGTGAATCAGCCCGGCGGCCTCGTAGGCCCGCTCGAGCGCGGTTTTGATGCCGGGGCCCCGAGCCGTGACGCCCAGGACCCGCCCGCCCGAGGTAAGCACCTCGCCCCGCTCGCCCGGCCTCGTTCCGGCATGAAAGACATGCGCTCCCTCGACGGCGTTCGCCGCATCGAGGCCGCTGATAAAGTCGTCCTTTCGATAATCACCCGGATAGCCCGCCGCCGCCATCACCACACAGGCGGCGGCATCGGCCGAGAAGGAAACCTCCACATCGGGGAGCGTGCCCGAAGCGCAGGCCAGAAGCACGGGCAGCAGGTCCGAGTCCATCCGCATCAAAAGCGGCTGGCACTCCGGGTCGCCGAAGCGGCAGTTGAACTCGATCACCTTGAATTCGCCGTCCTTGACCATGAGCCCGGCGTAAAGAATCCCTTTATAGGGCGTGCCCCTCTTCGCCATCGTATCGACAGCGGGCTGGATGACCTCGGCGAGGGCGTGCGCTTCCAAATCGGGCGTCATCACCGGGGCAGGGGAGTAGGCCCCCATCCCGCCGGTATTCGGGCCGGTGTCGTTCTCGCCGATGCGCTTGTGGTCCTGGGCCGAGGGCATGAGACGGGCGGTGCGCCCGTCCACGAAGGCGAGCAGGCTCGCCTCCTCTCCATCCAAAAATTCCTCGACCACGCACCACGCGCCCGCCTCGCCGAATGCGCGTTTTTCCATCACCTCAGTGATAGCCGCCTCGGCCTGGGTTACATCCGCTGTAGTTATAACCCCCTTGCCCGCCGCGAGGCCGTCCGCTTTGATGGCCCAGGCCCCGCCGCGCTCATTCACGAAGTTTTTAGCGGCGGCAGGGTCCTCGAAGACGCCGAACGCCGCCGTGGGGATTCCCGCTTCTTCCATCAACTCTTTCGAGAAGGCCTTGCTCGCCTCGACCCGGGCGGCGGCCCGGCTCGGCCCGAAGACGGTGATGCCCTCCGCTTCGAGCCGGTCAGCGAGGCCCATCGCCAGCGGCGCCTCGGGCCCGACGACGAGGAGGCCGGGTTTCTCTTCCCTGGCGAGCGCGACGATGCCCTCGATGTCCTCGGCGGCGACGACCACGTTTTTTCCAAGCGCGGCGGTCCCCGCGTTGCCGGGGGCGCAGACGATTTCATCGACGCCGGGGCTTTGGGCCAGCTTCCAGGCCAGGGCGTGCTCGCGCCCGCCCCCGCCGACGATGATGATTTTCATGGAACTCCCCGCGCGCGTGATTCGGTTCGGTATGAGATGCGGCCAGATTGCACCGTGCGGCGGCGGGGCGTCAAACCGGCGCAAAGAAAAAGCCCCGCGAAATCGCGGGGCCAATCCTGAGTCCCCGGCGGTGATGGCCGGGGCGCACGCCTGTTGAGGCAAGTATCCCCAAAGAGGCGGCGGGTGTCAAAAGGAGGGGGATGAGCGAGGAGGACGTTCAGGATTTTTCGATCTCGATGGCGGCCCACTCGTCGATGTATTTCCGGCCGGTGACGATCAGGCCCGCCGCCTCGGCGATACCGGCCAGGGTGTCCGCCTGCTCGTAGCCGATGCCGCTCAGGACCCCCCGGCCGCCGGGGGCGAGAGCCTCGGCTATTCTTGGCATGAGTTCCCGGAGCGGGGTGAGGTATATATTCGCCGCGAGCAGGTCCACCCCGCCCCACCACTCGCCGGCCGTCTCGGGCTCGAGCGTTCCGGCCATAACCCGCATTCGGCCCGCAAGATCGTTTTCCTCGGCAAGCTTTTGGGCGGCGTCCGCGGCGGCCGGGTCGAGATCGAGCGCGAGGACGTCATCTGCCCCGAGTTTCAGCGCCGCCGCGCTCAGGATGCCCGAGCCGCAACCTAGGTCGAGGAACCGCCGGGCGGGGCGATCTCGTAAAAAGCGCTCGATCACGTTGAGGCAGAGTGTGGTCGAGGAGTGGCGGCCCGTTCCGAAGGCCAGAGAGGGCTCGAGGATGATTACCTCGCGGCCCCCGGGGGCGACTCCCTCATCCCAGGGCGGGCGCACCCAGAGGCGGTCTCCGTAGGGGCGGGCGGTGAATTTCTCCCTCGCCAGGGCGACCCAGTTCACCTCCTCGATGTTGCGGACGGCGATGGCGCCGGGCGCGATCCCGAACTCGGCGAGCGCCACCTCGGCGGCCCGGAGTTTCGCGGTCGCCCCCTCCCCTAGCCGGAAGTGGGTGATCAGGAGGGCGGCCCCGGGCCTCGAATTACGTGTCTCGACCGCCGAGGCCCCCGATTCGATGAGCCGGGCGGAGGCATCCTCGGCGATGGTTTCGGGCACCTGGGCGAGCAGTTCCATCCATCCGGGCATTCGTCGATTCTCTCTCGCGGCGGCTAGCCCTTCACCGGCAGGATGACCTCGGCGGTGCCCTTGCTGGCGACCTCGCCGAGCTGGTTTGTTCCCGTGAATTCGAGGGTGACGGAGCCGCCCTCGCCCTTTCCGGCGACCTTGCCGGTGTAGCGGATCGTGTCGCCGTAGACCATCGGTTTTCGCACCTGGCAGTCGAGCTTCTTGAGGAAGCCCTCGTCCCCCATCCAGTTCGTGACGTAGGGGGTGCACCAGGCGAAGCGCATCACCCCGTTGTCGAAGGGCCCGGGCATCCCCCGGCCCGCGGCGAGGGTGAAGTCTTCGTGCTGTTGAGAATTTTTGACGGGCAGCCCGATCTTGGGGGTGACGACGGCGTTGTGGGGCGCCTTGATGATGTCGAGGTAGCCGAGGCGGCCGGCCTTGTAGGAGGGTCCCAGCGCGGCGTTCCAGGCCACCATGTCCCCGATGGTGAGCGGTCCGCGAAGCATCGAGGGCAGCTCGTCTCCCGGGGCGACATCCTCCCAGTGGCGGGTGTCGGCGCCGGTCCTTTTTTCGGCGCGGTACTCGGCCTCGATGGCGGCGATGGCCTCCTCGTCGTAGTGGGTGATCTCGCGGTCGTACAAGAGGCTGGTTCCCTCCTGGAGGGTGCGGATCATGGTGCCGGTCGCCTTGGCTACGATCTCGTCGGCCCCGTTCCGGTAGGTGAACTCGCCGATGATGAAGATCAGGCGGCGGCCCGCCTTGTTGGTTTTCTCGAACATTTCTTTCTGGATCGAGGAGGCTCGCAGCTTATCCCCGGCGTAGACGGGCTTGAACCATTCGCAGGCGACGCCGCCGATCAGCGAGGAGAGCGGAGCCACGACCGGCGCTCCGTGGAGGATGGGGTAAAGAACCGAAACCAAAAAGGCGGGCGGAGCCTGGATTTTTCCGCCGGTGGTTTTGGCGGCGTAGTCCGGATCGAGCCAGAGGGGGTTGTCGTCGTCGATGCCGTAGGCGAAATGGCGGATGGCGTCGGCGGAGGCCTCGGTGTTCCAGGGCCCCCGCTCGCGGACCTCCTTGCCGACCAGTTCACGGGATTTAACGGCGAATTCCTCGATTCTCTCTTCGGCTTCGTTTGTCACTGGATTGAACTCCTCGGGATAAAATAACGATGGGATGAAAAACGACGGCTGCCGTTCCGGCACTTTAAGGGGGGCGTTGCGTTTCGGCAATCAGCGGAGGAAGGATTTTGCCTTGTCGAGGAGCCGCTTCGTGAGCTGGTGGGCAGGGACCGAGGAGAGGCGCTGGAATTCCAATAGCAGGGCGCGGATCTTTTTGTTGAGCCGGATAGGGGTTTCGACGGTGATGCTCACCAGTTGATCGCCTGAGCCTTGTCCGCCGGGGGGACCGCCGGGGGGAGATATCCCCTTTCCCTTGAGCCGGAAGATTTGGCCGGTCCGGGTTCCCGCCGGAATCCGGACCTTCACCCGGCCATTCACAGTGGGGACAATGATCTCATCTCCCATCGCGGCCTGCGCGATGGTGATGGGATGATTGAGGAGGATGTCGTTTCCGGAGCGCTTGAATATCTTGTGCGCCTTGATGCGAACCGTCACGATCAGATCGCCGGTCCCCCCTCCGCCTTCGTCTCCCTTGCCGCGCGCCCTGAGTTGGGCGCCGTCCATGGCGGCGGCGGGAACTTTCATCCGGATGCGCTCCCTCCGGCGGCGGCGGCCGGCCCCCCGGCACTCGGGGCATTTTTCGCGGGCGTGGACTCCGCTTCCCATGCAGGTGGCGCAGGGAATGGCGACCACCGCCAGCCCCCGGTAAAACTTGATCTCGCCTGTTCCCCCGCAGAGGCGGCATTCCGTGGCCTCGGCCTCCGGGTCCGTCCCCTCGCCCCGGCAATGGCCGCAGACCGAGAGGCGGTCCACCGGGACTTCGCGGCTGACGCCGGCGGCGGCCTCTTCGAGGGTGATGTCGATGTGGGATTGAAGATCGCCCCCGCGCGCCCGTGCGGGTTTTTTCGCTCCCCTCCGGCCCCGGAATATCTGGGAGAAGATATCCTCCCACTCCTGGTCGAAGGTGCTTGCGTCATTGCCGAGGCCCGGGTCCGAGCCCGGGGGTACCGAATCCTGGGCGGCCCGCTTCGCGGGGTCCCGGAGCGTTTCATAGGCGATGACGATTTCCTTGAAGCGGGTCTCGGCCTCGGGGTTTCCGGGGTTGCGATCCGGGTGAAAGTCGAGGGCGAGCTTGCGGTAGGCCTTGCGGATTTCGGTGGCGTTGATGTTCCGGGGGACTCCCAGGATTTCATAGGCGTCCGGGGTGGGCACTACTTTGGATCGATCCTGGGGTCTCCGTGGGAGAGGTAATGGCTCACGGCGTTCGCCGTCCACTCGACGAGGGAGACCATCCGGTCGTAGCGCATTCGCTTGGGGCCGATGATTCCGATGGTGCCCAGCGGGCGGCCGTCGATGAAGTAGGAGCGCGCCACGACACTGCAATCCTCCATCCCGTCGATATCGTTTTCGGAGCCGATCAGCACGGTGATGTCGGGAGAATTGAGGCACCCGTCAAGGAGGCGAATGAGCTTGCTCTTCGACTCGAAGGCTTGATAGAGATTCTGGAGCTTCTCGAAATCGTCGGCGAAATCGGGCTGGGT
Organism: Nitrospinota bacterium; assembly: GCA_029937135.1. Lineage (GTDB taxonomy): Bacteria > UBA8248 > UBA8248 > UBA8248 > UBA8248 > UBA8248. The sequence goes on along the minus strand of JAPYQX010000123.1, from coordinate 2,616 downwards.
GAATACCCGCGAGGCGCCCTCGACGAAAAGTCCCTCGCCGCCGTCTTCTTCGTCATCATCGAGAAAAGTGCGCTGGCTCAGATCGCCGGCCCTTTTATAAAGCATGTCGAGGCTGTCGCGCTCCTCGCCCATGTGCTCGAGAACCTTGGCGCGGACCTCACGGAGGGAGAGACCTCCGTACTCCTCGTTGAGGTAGCCGGATATCCGGTTGAGTTCCTCCTGGGGCAAATCTTCATCGACGGGGACGACGCGGTTCTGGACGACGCCGCTCTTCGAGACGATGACGACGAGGACGTTTTCGCTGGTCATGCGGATAAACTGAATGTTTTGAAAAAAGAGCTGGTCACGGCCCGGGAGGAGGACGACCCCGGCCTGGTGCGTGAGCTCCGAGAGAATCCGCGAGGCCTGGGTGACGACCTGCTCCACCTGAGCCATGCGGTGGGCGTAGCTTCTCTGGATGGACTCGCGCTCCTCGCGGGTGATGTGGTGGACGTTCATCAACGCATCGACAAACACGCGGTAGCCCAGATCGGTCGGGAGTCTCCCGGCGGATGCATGGGGTTTGGAGAGGAATCCGGCCTCGGCCAGATCGCCCATGATGTTGCGGATGGTGGCCGGGCTCAGGGTGATGGGAATTCGCTTTGAGAGCGTCCGGCTACCCACGGGTTCTCCGGTTTCGATAAAGGTGTTCACGACGGCGCGGAGGACATCCTGGGTCCTGGTCGATAGATTGGTGGGGTTCGTGGCCATTTTTGGGATTCCAGAAAAGGGCGATGGGCCGAGATTAGCACTCTTTCGGGCAGAGTGCTAATATTTTGTTGAGCTTAAGGCTAGGGGTGGGGGCTGTCAATAAAAGGATTTTCGGAAAGGGCCGGGCAAAGGATTATTTTCCGTCCGCGGGTGTTATCCTTCATAAGCTTTTGATTATGATATGATTAGTCGATTTTATCTATGGCCCAGAAGAGGGTGGACCGGCCGATGGACGCTCGGAACGAGAACAAAGAGCCCGCGATGGAGGCGACCTCCCGAATCCGCGAGTCACGGCGGGTGAACCGTAGGTATCGGTATGTGGTCATCTCGGGGGTCGCTGTGGTGTTGATCATTCTTCTGGGCCTCTCGCTGAAAATCCATTCGAGCGCGAGGAACGATATCGAGAACCAGTTCAACCGCCAGCAGCTCCTCATCGCCGATCAGGCGAGCGGGCGGATTGTCACTTTTCTGGACGAGTTGACAGCCAGCCTGCGTTTCAGTGCGAGGTTCCTCCGGACGGTCGGGCCTGGCCATCCCGGCCGGATGATCGCAATCGCCGGGCTCTACGAGCGTCTCGGGGGGCGGCCGCGCATCAATGAGGTGGGTATCCTGAGAGAGGACGCGCCGGACCCCGACGCCTCCCTCCGGGAGAATCCGGGGATTTTGTCGCGCTGCCCGCCGGGGGCCGAGTCGTGTTTTCTGATCGTCCGCAAGGGGGGGGATCCAGATTTTATTTTCACCGCCGCGCGCACTGGAAACCGCGACTGGGTATTCGCGACGGTGCTGCTCGATGACCTGGCCCGCGCCTTCGTCAACCCGGTTCAATCGGGGCTGAAGGGGCGCGCCTGGCTGATGGACGGCGCCGGGCGAATTTTAATCTCGCCGGGGTTTCCGGTGTTCGAGGGGGAGCGCCTGGGCGATATCGCCAGCCGCAGCGGGGATGAACGCCTCAAGCGAAGCGCGGCGCGGATGCTGCGCGGCGAGCGGGGCTTCGACTGGCATTTTGATTTTCGTCCCGGAAAGGTCTCGCGCAAGGGCCGGACCCTCACCGCGTTTTCCCCGCTCCTGGTTGGCCCGGAGCAGTGGACCCTGGCGGTGACGGCCTCCTCCTCGGAGGTGGGCGACCTTGTGCGGCGCACCTTCCGGAAAAGTTTTCTGGTGACGAGCTTCGGCTTCGCCGTGATCATCGCCGCCGCCCTTCTCATCCTCGACCGCGAGAGGCGGCGCATCCGCGTCGAGGACCGGCTTCACTGGTCGGGCCAGGTCCTTGAGAGCAAAACGCGGCTCCAGGCCCTCTTCGACGGAATTACCGACAGCATTTGCATCCTCGACGAGCGTTTCAGGATTTTGATGGTGAACCGTGAGATGGGCCTGCTGCTCGACTGCGAGATACCCGACCTCGTCTTCCTCACCTGGGGCGGGGAGGGGGGTGCTTCCCTTCCCGAGGGGCTCGCGGACAGGAGCCTTGCGATCCACACTTTCGAGAGCGGCAGGCCGGGCACCGCCGAGCGCTCGGTCGAGTTGCCCGGCGGGAGGCGGATGGACGCCGAGCTCTATTCGTATCCGATTTTCGGGTCCGACGGACGGACGCATCAGGTCATTCTCTATATCAAGGATGTCACCGAGCGCCGCGCCCTCGAGCAACAACTCCTCCAGCAAGAGCGCCTCACCATCGTCGGAAAGATGAGCGCCCAGGTGGCCCACGAAATCCGGAACCCCCTTTCGGCCATCAACCTCAACGCCGAACTGCTTGGAGACGAACTCGGCCGCTACGAGGGCGAGGAGACATCGGAGGCCTGGTCGCTGCTCCGCTCGATCAAGAACGAAGTGGATATTCTCCGGCAGGTGACCGATGATTATCTCAAG
>JAPYQX010000122.1 GCA_029937135.1 Nitrospinota bacterium | reverse complement strand
ATCCGAGGTTATCTCAAGATGATTGTTCTCCGATCCCCCGAAGAAATCAAGAAACTTCGGGCGAGCAACCAGATCGTGGCCTTTGTCATGGGCGAGATTAAAAAGATGATCCACCCGGGAACGACGACGCTCGAGCTGGACGAGATGGCGGAAAAGCTCGTGCTCGAAATGGGCGGAACGCCGGCGTTTAAGGGATATAAGGGGTTTAAGCACACTTTGTGCACTTCGGTGAACGAGCAGGTGGTTCACGGAATCCCCAATAAACGTAAGCTTAAAGATGGCGATATCCTCAGCATAGATATCGGAGTCAAGCTGGACGGTTATTTCGGGGACTCCGCGGTTACGGTGCCCGTGGGCAAGGTGAGCGAAAGCGCTGCAAAACTCCTGAAATTTTGTGAAGAAGCGCTCTGGAAGGGAATCGAAAGGGCCAAGATCGGGAACCGGCTTTTCGATGTCTCTCATGCGATACAGGTTCACGCCGAAGGGGCGGGTTTTTCAGTTGTTAAAGTATATGTGGGGCACGGAATCGGCACCAAACTCCACGAGGAGCCGCAGGTGCCAAATTTCGGGGAGCCGGGAACGGGTCCCGAACTCAAACAGGGGATGGTGATGGCGATAGAGCCAATGTTGAATGTTGGCGTTGCCGACGTGAAGGTCCTCGATGATGCCTGGACGGTCGTGACAGCCGACGGAAAGCTGTCCGCCCATTTTGAGCACTCGTTGGTGATTTCCGAGAACGGCCCCGAAATTTTGAGCTTGGCTGCATGAGGAGGCCTCCTCTCCGGCGCGGACGGAAAAAAAGGAAAAAGAGGGTCTCACCGGAAGAGCGTGAGGAACGCAAGGCGACTAAGGAAGATGCAATCGAGGTCGATGGTGTTATCGTCGAGACATTGCCCAACGCGATGTTTCGGGTAGATATCGAGGGCGGCCACAATGTCTTGGCGCATATTTCGGGGAGAATGCGAAAGCACTTCATCCGCATCCTGCCCGGTGACAGCGTGAAAGTTGAGTTATCGCCGTATGACCTGACTCGTGGGCGAATCACGAGCCGGTACAAATAAAGAAAGGTGGGCCTTCTCTATGAAAGTCAGGAGCTCGGTCAAACCGATGTGTGATAAATGCAAAGTGATCCGGCGCAAGGGAGTGGTGAGAGTGCTTTGCACCAATCCCAAGCATAAGCAGCGTCAGGGGTAGCTCCGTAATGCCGTATGGAGGAGGGAGCGAATGGCACGAATAGCCGGGGTCGATATCCCCAACGAGAAGAACGTAGATATCGCTCTGACCCATATTTATGGGATTGGACATTCCTCCGCGAGGAAAATCGCGGAGGAGGCGAAGATCGGCAGCGTCGTCAAAGTGAAGGATTTGACGGAGAAGGAACTCCAATCCCTCCGGGAAATTATCGAGCGCTCCTACGCGGTCGAAGGAGATTTGCGCAGCCGGGTGACAATGAACATCAAGCGATTGATGGATATCGGCTCGTACCGGGGCATCAGGCACCGGCGGGGGCTTCCCGTGCGCGGTCAGAGAACCCGTACGAATGCCCGGACCCGGAAAGGGCCCAAGAGGACCGTGGGTTCGAAGAAGGGCAATTAGTATTCTGAGAGTTCAATGGGAGGATGGAAGTTGGCGCAAGGTGGAAAAAAGCAGGGCGGCGGCAAGCGCCGGCGCGAACGTCGGGCCATCGGGAAGGGTCAGGCCCACATCAAGTCGAGTTTCAACAACACCATGATTTCCATTTCCGATGTTTCGGGGAACGTGGTGTGCTGGTCTTCCTCGGGCGCTGAAGGTTTCAAGGGTTCCCGAAAGGGAACGCCATTTGCCGCCCAGACGGCCGCCGCTGCGGTTGCGAAAAAAGCGCTTGATATGGGCGTAACGTCCGTGGATGTTTTCGTGAACGGACCGGGCGGCGGCAGGGAGGCCGCGATTCGCTCCATGTCGGCGGCGGGAATGGAAATTTCGCTGATTCGGGACGTAACGCCGATTCCGCACAATGGATGCCGGCCGCGGAAGCGGCGCCGGGTCTAGGGTGCATTTGATATAGGGGGGTAAGCTGGATTTGGCTCGATATAAAGATTCCGTATGCCGCCTCTGCCGCCGGGCAGGGATGAAGCTCTTCCTTAAAGGGGATCGTTGCATCGGCGATAAATGCTCGTTCGATAAACGCAGCTTTCCTCCGGGTCAGCACGGAGCGGCTCGTACGCGCGGAAAAGTCAGCGAGTACGGAACGCAGTTGCGCGAAAAACAGAAAGCGCGCTGGGTCTATGGCGTGCTTGAAAAACAGTTCAGGATTTATTATGGAGACGCGGCCCGCAAAAAAGGCGTCAAGGGTGAAAACTTGTTCCGCGCCCTGGAGCTTCGCCTGGATAACGTGGTGTTTCGGTCCAGTTTCGCTGATTCGAGAGCGCAGGCCAGGCAGATGGTGGTGCACAATCATGTGATGGTGAACGGCAGGAAGGTGAACCGCCCTTCGTTCTCGGTGCGCAAGGGCGACGTGATACAGATCAAGGAAAAGAGCAAGAAGATCGATACTATTATTCAGTGCGCCGAAAAAGGAAAGGCAAGAGGTTTGCCTGAATGGCTCGACGTTGATCTCGCCGATCTTCAGACGAGGGTTGTCGAGTTGCCGACTCAGGATGATATAAAACTCAATATTGACGCCCAACAAATTGTAGAACTCTACTCCAAGTAACTCGCGCGGGACCTGCCGTGAGCCGGAAGACGGTAATCGGGGGTTCGAGTGGCGAAGTCGCCCAATGGAGGGGCAGTTTTAATGACTTTGTACGCGGATTTGGTAAAGCCAGCCAGTCTAGAAACTGAAAAAGACAGTATGACCGACAAATTCGGTCAGTTCATAGCCGAGCCGCTTGAGCGAGGCTATGCGGCAACGTTGGGAAATGCGCTCCGCCGGGTGATTCTATCCACGCTGAGGGGCGCCGCTTTCTCCGCGGTTCGTATCGAAGGGGTCTTTCATGAATTCTCCACGATTCCGGGGGTTCTGGAAGATGTAACGGACATTATTTTGAACCTCAAGGAGGTTGTCATCAGGATGGAGTCATCCGAGCCGGTTAGTGTTGCCTTCCGGCACAGCGGCTCGGCCAGGGAATTCAAGGCGGGCGATTTTGAGTGTCCTCCGGGAGTCGAAATTCTGAATCCGGAAGTTCATATCGCCACGCTGAACGGGGAAGCGAATCTCGACATTGAGCTAATCGCTCAAGTCGGCAGGGGATATGTTCCGGCCGAGCACAATGCCGAGGAGATGCAGTTGGGCCCCCAGTTCATCCCGATGGATTCATCCTATTCCCCGGTCCGGCGCTGTTCCTACAGGGTGGATACAACCCGCGTGGGCGATGTCACCGATTTCGACAAGCTGGTCCTGGAAGTAGAGACGAACGGAACGATCGCCCCGGTGGACGCCGTGGCTCACGCGGCGAAAATTCTGAATGACAATCTCCGGATTTTCGTTAACTTCGAGGAAGAAGAGGAGCCTGCTCCCGTGGAGGAGGTGGATGAGCGGCGCCAGAAACTCATCGAAAACCTCCGTCGTAGCGTTGAGGAGCTTGAGTTTTCCGTGCGGAGCTACAACTGTCTGAAAAACGCCCGTATCCACACGGTCGCCGAGCTGGTGCAGCGCTCCGAGGGCGAAATGCTCAAAACCCGGAATTTCGGGCGAAAGAGCCTCAACGAGATTCGGGATATTTTGAATAACATGGGCCTCACCTTCGGGATGGATTTTGTCCAACTCAAGGTGACGTCCGAAGAACTCGGCCTGGCCGGGGTTGAGGAATAGGGAGAAGGCGGGATGAGGCACCGGTGGACTGGTAGAAAACTGGGTCGTCGCTCCAAGCATCGCAGGGCCATGACCAGGAACATGATCACGTCCTTGATCGACGAGGAGCGGTTGAAGACCACCTTGGCCAAGGCCAAGGAAGTTCGCCGACATGCCGAGCGCGTCATCACACTGGGGAAAAGAGGAACGCTTCATGCGCGTCGCCAGGCGGCCGCCGTCCTCCGCACCCCGGCCTCCGTTCAAAAACTGATGGACACGCTGGGGCCCCGCTACGCTGACAGGCCCGGCGGATATACGCGGATCATCCAGATGCCCCCGCGCCCCGGCGATGCCGCGCCGATGGCTATACTCGAGCTCGTTGATCGGGATACTAGCCGGGAAGAGGCCCGCGAGGAAAAACGGCGGCTAAAGCGTGAGGCCCAGGGAGAGTCCTAGACGCATCAAGAGGGAAACGATACAAATACGGGGGGGCCGCTAAACGGCTCTCCCGTATTTTTTTGCGTTGAAATGGGAATTAAGGGAAAATTCACCTGTGTGTCGATTATTCATCCGTATTCAGGTTGAGGAGCCATGTCGGCGGAAAGAGGAAGACCGGACGCGAATTCGTGCTTTGTTTGCGGGCCGGAAAATACGATTGGCCTGAAAATCACTTTTCGCCTCGAGGGTGAGGTTTGCCGGGCGGAGTTTACGCCGGAGTCCGTCCACCAGGGCTACGACGGCGTCACCCACGGTGGAATTCTCTACAGCCTCCTCGACGATGTCATGGCGAACTGCCTCTTTCTCCGCGGGGTCCGGGCCTACACCGCCAAATGCCAAATTCGCTACCGCGATCCCGTTCCCGTGGGTACGCCGCTACGCATGGAGGGCCGCAAGATAAAAGAAAAGGGCGGATTCGCGATACTCGAAGGGCGGGTCATGCGGGCCGAGGATGGCGCTGTCGTGGCCGAGGCGGAAAGCACCTTCCTCATTCTGGGCGAAAGCGAAGGAGCGGCATCATGATCGTGGGCGTACCCAAGGAAATCAAAAAAGAGGAGCATCGAATCGCGCTCGCCCCCGCCGCCGTCGAGGCCCTTACGGCCGCCGGCCATCGCGTTCTGATCCAAAAGGGCGCGGGCCTGGGCGCCGGCATAGAGGACCGCGCATACACCTCCGTCGGCGCGAAAATCGTCACCGGGGCAGATGCCCTTTGGCGGCGGAGCGAAATGATCGTCAAGGTAAAAGAGCCCCTTCGGCCCGAATTCGGCAAAATGCGCGAGGGCTAAATAATTTTCGCATTTCTCCACCTCGCCGCGGCGAAACCGCTTGCCCGCGCCCTGATGCGGAAGCGTGTCCAGGCGGTGGCCTTCGAGACCGTCCGTACGGCGGACGGCGCCCTGCCTCTTTTGCAGCCCATGAGCGAAATCGCGGGCCGCATGGCCGTTCAGGAAGGGGCGCGGTTCCTTGAAAAAAGCATGGGCGGGCGAGGCGTCTTGCTCGCCGGAGCGCCCGGCGTTCCCCGGGGAAACGTCGTGATCCTCGGCGCGGGGATGGTTGGGAAAAACGCGGCCAAGATAGCCGTAGGCCTCGGGGCCGGTGTCACCGTCCTCGATATTAACCATAACCGGCTTCAATACCTGGACGACATTTTCGGCGGGCGGGTGAAGACCATCGCCTCGACGCGCTTTACCATCCGCGAGGCTGTTCAGCAGGCCGATCTCGTCGTGGGCGCGGTTCTGGTGCCGGGCGCCCGTGCCCCGAACCTCGTTCCCCGCGCCCTTATCGGGCGGATGCTCCCCGGCTCGGTTATTGTTGACGTGGCGGTGGACCAGGGCGGATGTGTCGAGACCATCAGGCCGACCTATCACTCGAAGCCCACCTATGTGGTGGACGGGGTAATTCACTATGGCGTTGCGAACATGCCCGGGGGCGTGCCGCGGACGAGCACGTTCGCCCTTTCGAGCGCGATTCTTCACTATGTCATCGAGTTGGCCGAGGGAGGGGTGAAGGAGGCGGTTCGCACTCATCCCGAGCTGGCCGAGGGGGTTAACGTCGCCGCCGGGCGAATTACGCATCCCGCCGTCGCCGAAGCCATCGGCATGAAATGCGCGTCTCTGAGCGAAGTATTGTAAGAAGACATTTTCAAATTCTTGATAGGCAGGATAATTCGAATTCGATATTTTAAAACTTTTACCGGGCGGAAAGGAATTTTCAGTCTTTCCTTCCCGCCAGGATCACCCTCTTCCTCGTGAAGTGCATTTCATCCCCTTCACACTCGACACTCCACCAGCCGCCGCCCGCATCGCGGAGCCCTTCCATGTCGGCGAGGATTCGGGCGTAGTCACCAGAACTTTGGGTCGTCCCCTTCATCCAATCGGCGAACCGCGTCCGGGAGGCGCAAGTCATGGGCTCGAAAAGCCTGAACCCGGCCGATTCGTACATGACGCGAAACTCGCTCAGCGCCAGGGTGCGTACGTGAGAGGGCACGCGAAGGAATTCACACCGGTTGAGGATTTCCCGTTCAGCCTCGTCCTCGGGATCGTAAAAGTCGATTACGAACACATGCCCCCCCGGCCGGACTGTTCGCGCCATTTCCGCGAAAACCGCCCGAGGGTCCTCGAAGTGATGAAATACATTCCGGCAAACGGCGGCGTCCGCCGCTCCGCCGCCGATGGGGGCCCGCTCGGCGGCGGCGATTGTGTGGAGCGTACGCCTCGTGAATCCCTCTCTGGCCAGACGCTTGGCCCCCTTTTGCGCCATGGCGGGAGTGAGTTCGACACCGATTACACGGCCGCCCGCCTTCAGGAACGGCAGGGCCGCGTTTCCGGTTCCGATTCCCATGTCCACGGCGGTATGGCCGGGGCCAAAACCCGACTCGCGGACGGCCCGCTCGAACTGGGCTGCCTCCTTTTCCTTCACTTCCCGGTTGAACTGGCCCGCCCGGCGGGTGAAGTCGTCCAGGTTGCGCCGGGCGGCGTTCCCCTCTCCGGAGGTGGGAGGTGTCATGAAGATATCACCTGGCTGTCCGGCATATTGCGGATGAGACTGAGGACGAACTGCCTTTGCTTTTCCAGATGATCGATGATGAATTTTTCGGCTTCCTGCTCCTCGCCGCCGAGAATGGCATCCAGAATTTCCTGATGTTCCGTCATCGATCCTTCCAGGCGTCCCGGGTACCGAAGCGTGATCACCCGGGTTTTGAGAATTTGCCGGCGGAGGTTTTCGATAAGGTCGCCCAGCCGCTCGTTGCCCGAGGTCTTGGCGATGAATTGATGAAAATTCCGGTTCGAGGCCCAGTAGGCGTCCACTTCGCCCAACTCGCTTTTCTTTTTCATGTCCTCGAAGAGGGCAAGAAGGTTTTCTTTTTCTTTCCCGCTTTTCAGGCGGGGTGTCGCAAGCCGGGTGGCCAGCCCTTCGAGGACGCTGGTGATGGAATACAGGTCCAGCACTTCCTCCTCGCTAATGGTGCTGACGTAGGAGCCCTTATGGGGGATGACCGTGATGTAGCCTTCGACGGCGAGTTCACGGAACGCTTCCCGGAGGGGAGTCCGGCTTACGCCGAGAGACTGCGTAAGTTCGGTTTCCACCAGTTTGTCCCCGGGCCGGAGGGCGCCTTTGAGAATTGCATCCATGATCTCATCCGCAACCATTCGGCTGAGCGATTTGGGCCTGTCGATGTGCAGATTTCGAATAGCCATGGCACCCTCAGATTACACCATCATCCCTCAGGGCCTGACGCGCCGGTGCGTCTAGCCCGAGGAGGGATTCCAGTAGTTCATCGGTATGTTGTCCAAGCGCGGGCGGCGGAAGCTCGACCGCTCCGGGCGTTTCGGAAAGTTTGATGGGGACTCCGGTAAGCCTGGTGGGCCCCGCTCCGGGAACGTCTATGTCAACGACCATATCCCGGGCGAGCACCTGGGGTTCGTCAAACACCTGGGAGATATCGTTGATTGGGCCGCAGGGGATACCCGCGCTCTTCAAGAGGTCCAGCGTGGGGGCCACCTTCCTGGCGGCGAAGAATTCGTCCAGCCGTTCCTGGAGCGCTTCGCGGTTTTCCACCCGGTCGGAGTTGACGGCGAATCTCGGGTCGTCCTTCAGATCGCCCAGCTCCACGGCGTCGCAAAAGCGCCGCCACAGGCTGTCGTTGCCCACGCCCAGGTTCAGGTAGCCGTCCGCGCACTGATAAGTCTCGTACGGCGTTATCGAGGGGTGTTTGTTCCCCCTGCGAGGGGGGATGGTTCCGGTGGCGAAAAACGAATTCGCATGATAGGTGAGCAGGGCCACCTGGCCGTCGAGCATGCTGATGTCCACTTTTTGCCCCCGGCCCGTTTTCTCGCGGTGGTAGAGGG
>JAPYQX010000121.1 GCA_029937135.1 Nitrospinota bacterium | reverse complement strand
GGCCCAGGCGATCGAGGCTCCATGGTTCCCGGTCGAGGCGGTGATCAGCCCCCGCGCGCGATCCTCCTCCGAAAGCTGCGAGACGAAATTCACCCCGCCGCGCACCTTGAAGGCCCCGACGGGCTGCATGGACTCGAACTTGAGAAAATAGCGGCAGCCGAATTTCTCGGAGAGCGGCGGTATCTCGTGAAACGGCGTTTCGGGCAAATAGGCCGCGATCCGCCCGGCGGCATCGACGACATCCTGATAATCAGGCTCGTGCATGATTTACTCCGGTCCGCCGGGTTGCTGCTCCTTCAGCCAACGGATTGCCGATCCCTCCGGCCCAACGGGCGCCGGCGGAATGGATATAGCGGTTTGGGCGCATGACTTTTGAAGTGGTTTCGGCCGGGCGTTTCGCCCCTTTATACAGGAAAATCCGCCGGGCCGGGCCCTTCCGACCAATTCCGGCGCGGAGGCAAGGCCAGGACCCGCCCCGGGAGGGCGCCGCAGGGCTGGCAGCCCCGTTGACCCCCTCGCGGGGCGTCCCTAGAATCCTCGGAAAGGTATATAGCGGGATAACCACCACGCGGCGATAGAGGTAAAACGCCGAGGCGCCGCCCCGGGGAGGATGAAACCATGAAGAGCGCCCTTGAACTTGCGATGGAAAAAACCTCGGCCATCGGCGATAAGGCGCGAGAGGAACTGAAGAAGCTCTCTCCCGAGCAACGCGACCGGATCGAGGAAACCAAAAAAATCTACGAGGGCAAAATCGCCGAGCGCGAAATTCTCTTCCAGCAGGAAATGATGAAACTCACCGGCGGCGCCCCGCTGGAGGCGGTCCGCGCCCAACTGCCGCCCGAGGCCCAGGTCCCCCTTGACGAGGCACGGAAGAAACACATCGAGACGCGCGAGGCCCTCGAAAAAGAGCGCGACGAGAAAATCGAAACAATTAAAAAAGGATAGGCGGAGGTAACCGATGGGAGACAAGGGTTGAGCCGCGTCGCCATCGTGCGGTGCGAGGACTACGACAGCGGCCGCGTCGAAGAGTCCGTCGCCCGCCTTTTTGATCTGCTGGGCGGCGCCGGGTCTCTCCTCCCGCCCGGAAAGCGCATTCTCCTCAAACCCAACCTGCTCAAGGGCGCCCCCCCGGAGAAGGCCGTCACCACCCATCCCGAAGTGCTCCGCGCCGTTATCCGCACCCTTCGCGCCTCGGCGCGGCCGGCCTCGATCTCGGTCGGCGATAGCCCCGCCTGGGGAAGCTTCGAGAGCGCCATGAGCGCCTCAGGGCTCGCCGCCGTGTGCGCCGGGGAAAACGCGGCTCCCACCCCCTTCACCCGCGCCGTCAAGGTCCGGAATACGGAGGGCGCCGTCTACCGCCATTTCTATATCGCCCGCGAGGTGGCCCGTGCCGATGCGATTGTCAACCTTCCCAAGCTCAAAACCCATTGCCAGATGTACATGACTGGCGCGGTAAAAAACCTCTTCGGCTGCGTGGCGGGAAAGCGAAAGGCATGGTGGCACTTCAAGGCGGGAAACTACCAGGAGTATTTTCCACTCATGATCGCCGAGACCGCACGGCTCATCGGCCCCCGCCTCTCGGTCCTCGATGCCGTGCTGGCAATGGAGGGCCAGGGACCGGGAGCGGGCCAACCCCAAAAGATGGGTCTTTTGATGGCCAGCGCCGACCCTGTAGCACTCGACCGCGTGGCCTGCGAGGCGGCGGGGCTCGAACCCGGCCGCTTGAGGACTCTCGCGGCAGCGGAGGTGATCGGCTGGGGCCAGACGGACCTGTCCAAAATCGAAATCGCCGGCCTTTCCCTTAAAGAGGCCCGCCTCACCCCACCTCTCCGCGAACCGAAAATGATTCCGGTGGGGTTCAGCCTGCCCCGCGTCGTCAAAAGCACTCTCAAACAGCAGTGGCTCGTCCGGGTGAAAGAACCCGTAAGCCCCGCCTCCTGAAGAACCTCCTGCCATGAAACGGGCTATCGTATTTACCGCCATCCTGACTCTCGTGCTGCTCCTCCCCGCGAAAAGTCACTCCAAGACCCTCGACTTTCGCCCCTACAAGCACGGGGAGGTCCGAAAAAACAGCTTCACGTTTTCTGCCTGATGGAGAGCGGGGCCAGGCAAATTGTCGAACTGCTCAATCTCTTTCTCAAGGGAAATATCTCGGGAAAAAACGTGGGGGATGACATCCGGAATAAAGTCCTCATCTATAAATGCAACCGCCAGGAATTACTCCATATGTCCCTCGAGTCCTTGATCCAGGGAGAGATTCACACCATCGAATCGGTGGAGGGCGAACTTATCCGCATCACGAAAGACTCGAGCATCGTCAAGGCTCAGGCGAAGGACGGTCTGATCGTCTATGTGATCACGAACGCCCTCGTACCACCTCCTCCGAAGGAGGGAGGAAAACCGAAAGAGAGTGAAACGGAGAAGGCCGTCAGGGAGTTTTTAACAAAAAGGGAAACAGCCCCCGAGCCCGCCGACGGCGATCCAAAAATTACCGAAGAGCAAAAATCACCTTCCGGGAGCAATCCGCCAGAAAGGGAACCACCCTCTCCCGCCGATGAGGACCGGGAGCGAGGGAGAACCAGCGAGCAGGAGAAAGAGGCCCCCGAGACTTCTCCGGCGGAAACCGAAAAACCGGACGAAGTACAGAAGAGCGCTCCCTCCGAAAGCGGCGGGGAGGATACGGAGGTCACCAAAGAGAGTATCGGCCTTCCCGAGGACTACCCCGCAAAAGTCGAAATATTTCTCGAGGAACCCACCGGACAACTCGATACCGAAAAAGCGACCGGCGAGCCCGAGGTTGAAAAACAAATCGAAACACCTTTGCAAACTCCCACCGAAAAGGCTCCTGCTGAACAGGCTCCCGCTAAAAGTGCGTCTGGAGAAGGTGGCGCGGAGGAGGACAGGAAAAAAGCTGCCGAAGAAGAAGCCGAGAAGGAAGCTGCCCAGAGGGCTGCCGACGAAAAAGCCGCGATTGAGGCCGACGCGGAGGAAGCCCAGAGGGTCGCCGAAGAAAAAGCTGAAAAAAAGGCGGAGGCCGAGAGAATCGCCGAGGAAGAGGCCGCTATCAAGAAAGCCGAAAAAGGGATTTCCGACAAGGCCAGGATAGAACGGGCCATCAGGGAAATCCTCGAGGAAGAGGAGAAAAATCCCGAACCCCGGCCGGAGCAGCCCGAAACCGAGGAAAGTATCTCGGAGTATGCGCATCCCGGCCGAGGTGATGAAAAACCCGAAGAGCCCGGCGAGCGTTCCCCTGAAGCCACCCCCGGCGATAAAGAAGAGCGTCCCGAATCAAAGGAAGAGCCATCCGGCACAGGGAGCGCCCCCGGCGCCGAAACCGCGCCCGAGTCATCCCCCCCCGCTGCTGAAGCAGGTAACACGGAAGCGCCCACCGAGTTGGGCGAGGATTTCGATCATACAAAGAATCCGGAGGACAAATCCCCCGAAGTGAAGGAAGACGCACCCCCGGACGAAACCGGGAAAGCACCCCCGCCCAAGAAGGAAGACATGCCTCCGACCGAGACGGATGACTCCAATCTTTTCACGGGAGAGGACCAAACCGACTGACGCGGCGCGGAGCCGGGCAGGCTATATATTCGAGCGGCTCTGGCAGCCGTCCACCGCCCAGCAGGCACCGTGCACAAGGCTGGCCCTCGGGCTGACCATGAAGGTGGCGACGGCGGAGATTTCCTCGGGGCGTCCGAAGCGCCCGAAGGGCATAGCCGACTCCATCCAACCCTTCAGGCCGTCGGGCGAGGCGGCGATCCGCCGCTCCCACACCCCGCCGGGGAAAAGCACGCTCCCCGGCGCGAGCGAGTTGACGCGGATGTTGTCCTTGGCTACTTGTTGCGCCAGCGCCTTCGAGAAGCTGATCATCGCCGCCTTCGACGCGTTGTAGGTCATCGCCGAGCCCGATTCGCGGCCGGCGATGGAAGCGATATTGAGGATGGAGCCCCCGCCGCGCTTTTTCATCTCGGGAATCACGAGCCGCGAGAGGCGAACGGCGTTGTTGAGATTGAAATCGAAGGCAATCGCCCAGTCTTCATCGTCGGTCTCGAGCAGGGTCTTCGGGTCGCTGCCCCCGACGTTGTTCACCAGAATATCCACCCCGCCATACTCATCGACCGCTGCTTTCATGAACCCCTCGCAACTTTCTTTCCGCGTCATGTCCCCGCAATAAACGAGGACGCGGCCCCGGCCCAGTGCGGAGATCGCGCCCGAAGCCTCGTCGAGGTCGGCCTGGGTGCGGCCGCTTAAAGCGACGTGGCATCCCTCCCCGGCCAGATCGCGCGCAATGTTGAATCCGATCCCCTTGCTGCCGCCGGAGATCATGGCGACTTTTCCATCGAGCATGAAGTCCATTTCAAATCCTTTACATGAGAGAAAGTTGCATGAAAGAAATTTCGGCTAAATATTCGAGCGGCTTTGGCAGCCGTCCACCGTCCAGCAGGCGCCGTTGACAAGGCTCGCGCGCGGGCTCGACATCAGGACGGCGACCGAAGAAACCTCCTCGGGGCGGCCAAAGCGGCCCAGGGGGAAATCCGAGTCGAGGTAACCCTGAAGACCATCGGGAGCCTCGGCGATCCGCCGCTCCCACAACCCGCCGGGGAAAAGTATCCCGCCCGGGCAAATCGAGTTGACGCGGATATTGTCCCCGGCCGTTTCCCTCGCGAGGGATTTCGTGAAGCTGATAAGGGCCGCTTTCGAGGCGTTATAGGTCATCGCCCCCTTTGACTCGCGCCCGTAGATCGAGGCGACGTTGAGGATCGAGCCGCCCCCGCGCTTTTTCATCTCGGGAATCACGAGACGCGTCATGCGGACAGCGTGAAAGAGATTGAACTCGAAGGCCCGGGTCCAGTCCTCGTCTGCGGAATCGAGAAGCGTCTTGGGGCTTCCCCCGCCGACATTGTTGACCAGAATATCCACCCCGCCGAAAAAACCGAGTGTTTCACCCATGAATTTTTCGGGAACGCCCTTCTCGGTGATGTCCCCCCGAAAAGAAGCGGCACGGCTGCTGCTCGCCTGGCCGCCGATCTCATCGAGCGCATCCTTGAGGTCCTTCTCGCCGCGGCCGCTGATGATGACATGACAGCCCTCGGCGGCCAGATCACGCGCGATGTGGAATCCGATGCCCCGGCTCCCGCCCGAGACCATCGCCACCTTGTCCTGAAGCATCAGGTCCATTGAGCAACCCTTTCTCCCGGGCTAGACCGGCTCGTCGAGCGTCTGCGCGGCGCGAAGCAGGGTGAGCGAATCGGTGCCGTCGCCGTGCAAGAAAGTGAGCAAGTCGCGGATCATCTTCTCGACGGGGTTGTCTTTCATGATGCCGATGCCGCCGAGAATATCGGTCGCCAGGGCGATGGTCTTCAGCGCCATCTGATCGCTGAAGACTTTACCGTAGCGTGTGAAACGCGAGTTGAAGGTCTCGTCGTTTTCGACGCCCCAGCAGATGCGCCACATGAACTGCTCGGCGACTTCGATGTTCATGAGCATCTCGGCCATCATGTGCTGGACGGTGGGGTGCTCGATGATGGGCACGCCGCCCTGTATGCGATCTTTTACGTGTTGGTTGCAGAAATTAAAGATTCCCCGCGCGAGGCCGGTGTTGCAGGCGGCCAGCTCGGCGCTTCCCCGGAAGATCGTGGCCTGGACGTGATAGCCCCGGTTCAACTCTCCGAGGATGTCGTCCTTGTGAATCCGGACGTTATCGAAGAAAACCTCGGCGTTCGGGTAGAGCCGGTAGCCCATCTTGTCGTGCACCCGGCCGTGGGTGACCCCCTCCTGGTCCCCGGAGACGAGGAAGCAGGTCGTCCCCTGCTGGAGATCCGCCTTCGGGTCCGTCCGCACGAAGACGATGAGAATTTTGGCCCAGCTCGTCAGCGAGGTGAACCGCTTCGCCCCGTTGATGACCCAGTAGTCGCCGTCCTGGACGCCCGAGGTCTTCAACCCGAGGTGCGCGCCCGGCTGGCGGTAGAGATTGTCCGAGCCGTAGTCGGGCTCGGTCATTAAAAACGAGCCGACGCAATCGTCGTCCTCGACGAACATTTTGAGCCACTTCTCTTTTTGCGCCTCGGTTCCGCGCTTGGCGATGGCGGTCGATATCTTCCAGCACTGGCTCAGGCACTTGATGACCCCGATCTCGGTCTGCCCGCCCCGCCAGAGACACAGCGCCTTGGTCGTCGTGTCGGCCCCGGCCCCGCCCCACTCCTCGGGAACGGCCAAGGTCCGGATACCCAGCTTCGAGGCCTTGTTGATCAGCTCGGCCGGGTAGCAATCCTTGGGATCGGGCCGCCGATCGATCTCGGCGGCGACGGGGGCGACCTCGCGCTCCATGAAGTCGCCCACCATGTCGGCCAGCGCCAGTTGCTCGTCGGTGAATGGATATTGCATCGATGATCTCCCCGGGAATGATGCCGAAAATTAACGCCCGAAGCTGCTGCACAGCCTCCGCGACCAGAATGTATTTACGATGAATCAGATATGTTGAGTAGCCTTCCCCGCGCGCCCTGTCAATATCCCGGGGCCTCCGGAGAGGGATTCGACTTTAATAAAAATCAGGCCAAATACGAAAGCGGGTCCTTCATCCCAGCCTCCTCGAAGCCCTTGAGCCTGAGCCGGCAGGCGTCGCAACGCCCGCAGGAGCGCCCCTCCGCCCCCGGGTCGTAGCACGAGTGCGTCAGGGCGAAATCCACGCCGAGTTCGGCCCCCTTCCGCACAATATCCACCTTTCGCATCTGAGCCAACGGAGCGTGAATCCGCAGCGAGGCTCTCGACTCCCCCGACTCCCTCGCCTCCACCGAGGCCTTCGTCGCCAGGTTCGCCATCCGCTCGAAGGCCTCGATGTACTCGGGCCGGCAGTCGGGATAACCGGAGTAATCTAGGGCGTTCACCCCGATGAAAATATCCCACGCCCCCTTCACCTCGGCCAGCGCGAGGGCATAGCTCAGAAAGATCGTGTTTCGCGCCGGAACGTAGGTGATCGGGATTCCCTCGCCGATGTCGGGGCGATCCTTGGGAACCTCGATGTCGTCAGTCAGCGCGCTGCCGCCGATGGCGCACATGTCGATGGGCAGGACGGTGTGTCCGCGTACGCCCAGCGACTCCGCGACGAGGCGGGCCGAATCGAGTTCGAAGCGGTGGCGCTGGCCGTAATCGAAGCTGATCGCCTCGCAGGCGAAGCTCTCCGCGCAGGCGATGGCGAGGACGACGGCGGAATCCATCCCTCCGCTCAGGAGGACGACCGCAACTCTTTTTGATTCCAAGGTCTGATTTCCGATGGCTTGGGCCCGAGCGTCCACTCGGTCAACGCGGGCAGGCTCTTTTCGAGGTATCGCACTCGAAGCCGGTAGGGGGGATCAACGGCGGTCTCCAGCGTCGCCTGGATCGAGGCCACGCCCCAGCCCGCGAGATCGTACGAGTTGATCTGGATGGCGGCGGCCAGCGGCGTGCGCCGCCGATCAAAGAGCTCGACCGCCAACCAAAACTCCTCGGAGGGTGGATCGCCCACGAACACGATCAATCCCTTTAGGGAGACTTCCCCGCCCGAGCAGTCCCATTCCCACCGTTGAATCGTGCGAAGAGGGTCGGTCCTGACCTTGAGCTGTCCCGCTGGACGAGGCATCGAAGTTTCCCTGAAAAAAAGACGCTTCCTGAAATATTCCTCAAGCGCGGCCCGGTCGCCCGGACGCGTTAAGTGGGCTAGGATACCGCGATACCGCAGGAATCCCAAGAAGCGCAGAGGCCGCGCCCCGGCCACAGCCCTGAAAGAGGCTCCTCTTGCCCACAGCCACCGTCAACGGAGTCCACCTCAACTACCGGATCGAAGGCGAGGGGCCCCCTATTGTACTGATGCACGGTTTTTCGACCGGCCACTACGTCTGGGACGCCACCGCCAGCCGCCTCGCGGAGCGATTTCGGGTGGTGCGCCATGACCACCGGGGCCACGGCGACTCCTCCAAGCCGCCGGGCCCCTACCGGATCCAGGACTACGTGGACGACCTCGTCGCCTTGCTCAACTACCTGGGCTATGAGCGGGTGGACCTCGTGGGCCACAGCATGGGCGGGCGCACCGCCCTGCTTTTCGCCCTCGACCACCCGCACGCCCACCATTAATGAGCTGGCCTATCCCT
>JAPYQX010000120.1 GCA_029937135.1 Nitrospinota bacterium | reverse complement strand
GGCTTACACATGCTCTCCGCAATCATCGCGGACAAGGCGAGGACCGCCTCCAGCGACGAGCCGCCGGATGCCGCTGTCTCGGTCCACACGGGAGTCGCGGGTCTCCCCGATGACGAGAAAATTCTTCGTCACGCCGAGGCAATGCCGCTCCTGGCCCGGGAAAGGCTAGCTCCCGTTTTCCGGACCGGACAATGTAAAAAGTCGGGATTTCAATTAGAGGATTATTAAACGGCCCCGGGGCGCTCTCCGACATAAATCTGGACAATTCCGCCCGTCAGGGGACGGTTTCGCACGTTGGCGAAACCCGCCTCCTCAAGCATGCCGCACATAACGGCAGGAGAGGGAAACGACAAGACCGTGGAGGGAAGATAGGCATAGGCGGTGGAATGGCCCGAAACCAGACGCCCCGCAACCGGCAAAACCCACCGGAAATAGAAATGGTATATCCAGCCAAACAAACCCTTGGGCGATCCGAATTCGAGGATGACAAGCCTTCCCCCCGGCCGCAGGACCCGAACCATCTCACGCAAGCCCGCCAGCCGGTCCTCCAGATTTCGAATGCCGAAGGCAATGACCGTCCCGTCGAAAGAACTCTGACAAAATGGGAGCGAAAGCACGTCGGCTTGCAAAAAATCGACGCTCATGCCGTACCGATCCGTCTTCCCCCGGCCAAGAACAAGCATCGGTAGCGCGAGGTCGGCCCCTACGATTCGCAAGTTCGTGGAGCCTGGCAGACGGCGCCGCACGGCGAGAGCGACATCACCGGTTCCGGTAGCGAGGTCCAGAAGCCGCGCGGGCCGGCCAAACGTAAGGCCATCAAGAAGAGAGCGAATAGCCACTCTTCTCCAGAAGCGGTCAATACCAAAACTGAGGAGTTTGTTTAACAGGTCGTAGGTGGGCGCAATCTCCGAGAACATCTCCCGCACATCATCACGTTCAATTTTGACGGGCACAGCCATCCCTCACCGGCTTGCGAGGAAAACATCCGCCATCGCACCCGCCGAAACCACCACCGATACCCAGGCGTTGATATTGAAAAAGGAGAGATCTACCCGGCTCAGGTCGTCCGGACGGACCACCCAATGCTCCCACACCAGGAGCGCTGACGCAGTAGCCAGGCCCAGCCAATATAATGTCCCGAGGTCCGCTCCTCTTCCGGCAAGGAATAAGAACAACACGGTTCCGGCATGAGCAACGGCAGATGCAACAAGGGCTCCACGAACGCCCAAAAGGCGGGGGAATGAATAAAGACCTCTGGATTTATCGAAATCCACGTCAAGACAAGAATAAATCATATCGAAACCCGCCACCCAGAGCATGCCCCCCGCGAAAAGGTGAATCGGCACCCACCCCAATTCACCGCGCACCGCGACCCAGGCGCCCGCCGGGGCAGCGCCCAGAACAAACCCGAGGATCAGATGGGAAAACGAGGTAAACCGCTTCGAATAGCTGTAAACGATAATGACCCCGACAACCACAAACGATAAATAAAAAGCCAGCGGATTCAACATCCACGAAGAAAGGATAAAAATTCCGGCGAAAACGATCATCAACACCCAGATTTTACTCGAACCAAGAAGCGCCTGAAATTCAGCCCGGTCCCGGGTGCGAGGATTTTCCGGGTCAAAATGACGGTCGGCGAAACGATTGAGGGACATCGCGAAATTTCGCGCGCCGGTCGCCGCGACGATTATCCAGAAAAGCGCATAAGCCGAGGGCATCCCCTTCGCCGCGAGAACGCCTCCCATGAATACGAACGGCAATCCGAAAATAGTGTGCTCGAATTTCACCATCCGTATGAATTGACGCAAACTCGCACCGAGGCCGCTTTCCCGGTTCGCTGTCTCAGTCGTCAAGGCCGTATTCCTTCCAGCGCCGTGTCACCATTTTCCGAATATCGTCGCTCATCACAATTTCGCCCGGCCACTCACGCTCATAGCCCTCACTCGGCCATTTTTTCGTTCCGTCAATCCCCAACTTGGAGCCGATGTGAGGACGCGCCGATGCGTGTTCCAGAGCGTCCACGGGGCCGTCCACAAAAACAAAATCCCGCTGGGGGTCAATACTTCCCAGAACTTTCCAGGCGACCTCGCTGGTATCATGAACATTCACATCCTCATCAACGATCACGATGCATTTGGCGAGCGACATCTGGCCCATCCCCCACAGCGCGAACATCACCTTCCGGGCATGATACGGATACGCCTTTCGTATCGAGACGATTACCATGTTGTGAAATACACCTTCGGCCGGCATATGCACGTCCACGATTTCAGGCAGTTGCATCTTCATCAACGGCAGAAAAATTCGTCCCGTCGCCCCGCCCAGCCAATAATCCTCCATGGGCGGCTTCCCGACGATGGTGGTCGGATAGATTGCCTCCCTCCGGCGAGTAATCGCCGTCACATGAAAAACCGGATAATCGTCCGCCAGGGAATACCAGCCGGTATGATCACCGAAGGGCCCCTCCTCGCGCAGTTCCCCCGGTTCAAGATAGCCCTCAATCACAATGTCCGAGTCCGCGGGAACCTCCACATCAACCGTCTTGCACTTCGTCAAATTGACGCTTTTCCTCCTGAGGAAACCCGCCAGCGTCAATTCGTCAATCCCCGGCGGGAGGGGGGCGCTCGCCGCGTAGGCATAAACGGGATCTCCACCGAGGGCAACGGCCATTTCCATTCGCTGTCCCCTGCCCGTGCTGTCCCGGAAATTTTGTGCGCCGTCATGGTGGAGGTGCATATGCATCCCCGCCGTCACGGAATCGAAAATTTGAACGCGGTACAACCCGACATTTCGCCGGCCAGTCCGGGGATTCCGCGAGTACACATGCGGCAGTGTGATGTAGCGGCCTCCGTCCTCGGGCCAACACTTAATCACTGGAAGAGTGAACAAATCAGGATTGTCCGTCTCGACAATTTCCTGGCAGGGAGCCGAGGTTACCGATTTGGGAGAAAACGAGGCGAGGCGCGCCAGCTTGGGCAGCATCTTCACTTTTTCGACAATACCCTCGGGAGGCTTAATTTCGAGAAGTTCGGCAATTTCTTCCGCGACCGCCTCGAGGCTCTCTATGCCGAGGGCCATAGAAATCCGCTTATTCGACGCATAGGCGTTAATCAGAACCGGAATATCGTACCGCTCCCCACCGGGAGCGACCGGGTTTTCAAAAAGAAGGGCGGGCCCACCCGCCTTTACGCAACGGTCGGCAATTTCAGTAATTTCCAATTCAATGTTTACCGGGGCCATTATCCGGCGCAACTCTCCGGCGCGGTCCAAATCGGAGACAAATTGTTGGAGTGAGTTATAGGCCATTGCCAGCTCGCACTACGGCGCTATTCAATAACTTTCGGGACACGGAAATGACCCTCGGAAAAGTCGGGAGCCATCTGCTCCATCCCTTCGATGGGAGAGGCGCTTACAACATCGTCCCTGAATACGTTCGTTATTTCGAGGACATGCGCCGTGGGAGGGACACCCTCGGTGTCGAGTTCATCCAGACTCGATATGTATTCGAGAATACTCCCAAGCTGCAAGGTGAACTTTTCGATCTCACTCTCGTTGAGTTGTAGCCGGGCAAGCCGCGATACGTGGAGTACGTCGTCTCGTGAAATCGCCATCCTGTTTACCTCCCATGGCGGTTATACCTTCGGGGTTTCTCCGCCGTCAACGCCATCCCGACCGGGACCACCGCTCAACGGGGACAAGTGAGCATGCTTGAGAACAAGTTTCTTTGTCCCCACCTGCTTGAACTCAATAGTTACAATCGCCCGATCCCCGGTGCCGCTACGTGATTTGATTTGGCCTTCGCCGAATTTGGAATGAACCACCCGGACCCCGGGCGCAAATGGCCCAAATGCTATCGAGGGCACTTCCGATTTATCTTGTTCCTTTTTAGGGGATTGAGCCAAACCCTGGCCCTGCCCTTTCCAGCCCCCAAATCTACGCTCGCTGGATGATACCGGTGGCCGGGGCGCCTCGAAGCTGATCAGGTCATCTCCCAGGGAGGACAAAAATCGGCTGGGCCGGGCTTCCCAGCTTCCAGAACCGCTCTCCGGCCGGCGCTCCACCGCCCATGAGAGCAATAAAATCTCTTTCGCCCGCGTCATTCCTACATAGAGAAGACGCCTCTCTTCTTCCATGGCTTCCGGATCGTCGATTGAGCGTCCATGGGGGATGAGACCATCCGAAACCCCTACAATCGCCACCGCACGAAACTCAAGCCCCTTGGCTGAATGGAGGGTCATCATCGAGAGACGATTCTCCTCATCCTCCATCCCGTCCGCCTCGCTGGAAAGAACTATTTCTTCGATAAACCGTGTCATCACCTCCGCATCGCCGCTATCGTGACCCTCCTCCTCTTTAATCCGTTCCTCGAATGCGATCGCGGCGGCGACAAACTCGCTCACGCCCTCGAGGCCGCGGCCGGCCGCGAGCCGCCGCTCCAACGAGGTGCTGTTTCGAGAAGCCTCCTCCAACCAGCGCCGGTAGCCAGTCCGTTCGATGATCTCGGCGAGCATGGCGCCGGGTCCAAGGGGGGACGAGGAAAGTTCCCGGATCAAACCGACCAACTTTCCGAGAGCGCCTCCGGCCGCACCGGTCAAAATTCCACCTGCCAACGCATCCTGCGCCATTGCCACCGAAACGAGGGAATCCTCCTCACCACCGGAAATCGCATAGAGCTTCGCGGGGCCCAACCCCCGCGAGGGCCGGTTGATAATTCGGGTAAAGGCGGCGGCATCGTCCGGGTTCGCGACAACACGAATGTAGGCCGAGAGATCCTGCACTTCGGTGCGGTCATAGAAACGCTGTCCCTTCACCACCTGATAGGGAATCTTCCTGCGGCGGGCCTCCTCTTCAAGGGCGCGCGACTGGGTATTCGTCCGGTAAAAGACCCCTGCCTCGCCCCACGGAAACGCATCCCCCGCTCCGGCTTTCGCCATTCGATGAAAGAGCATCTGCGCCTCCACCTGGGGGTCCGCCCCCGAAAAGTAGACCACCGGCTCGCCGGTGGGATTATTCGTGAAAAGGCGCTTTTTCCGCCGGCCGCTTGCCTGCCGCATAACACCGGCGGCGGCGGCGAGAATCTTCCCGGAGCACCGATAGTTCTCCTCGAGCCGGTATATCCGCGCTCCCGGAAACTCCTTCTCGAACCGGTGGATGTTTTCCACTTCGGCTCCGCGCCACCGGTAGATACTCTGATCATCATCCCCCACCGCGAATACGCGATTGTTTTTACCAGACATCAAACGAACCATTTGATTCTGAACAGCATTGGTGTCCTGATACTCATCCACGAGAATTTCGGTGAACTGCTCATGGTAGCGGGCCAAAACTTCCGGGTGTCTCCGAAACAACCGCAACGGCAAGGCGAGCAAGTCGTCAAAATCGAGACCTCCCGAAGCACGGAGGATTTTCTCGTACGGCTTCGCCAGATGGCTCGCCACCGCCTCGATACTATGGGCAAAGGATTCTCCGCCCGGCTCATTCCCCCCCGGCGTTCGCGCCGTTTTCATGCGGCCGATACGCTCAAGGATATCTCTCGGGGCATAGCGCTCGAGGTTGACTCCCTCTTTTTTCATCACCCTTTTGATAAGCGTGAGGCACTCGCCCCGGCTCATTACGGCGAAATTAACCGGTGCATCCGACAAATCCCTTTCGGCCCTGAGAATTCGAGCCCCGGTGGCGTGAAACGTCCCCACCCAGAGGCCTCTCGAGGCGTCGCCGAGGGCGCTCGATAAACGCGCTTTCATCTCACCGGCTGCCTTATTCGTGAACGTGAGGGCAAGGACACCGGAGGCCGGGGTTCCATGGGAGAGAAGATGGATAATTCGCCGGACGATAACTCGTGTTTTTCCCGAGCCGGCCCCGGCAAGGACAAGAGCGGGCCCCGGCGGAGCGGTGACCGCTTCGAGTTGTTGGGGATTCAGGCCGTCGAGATAGGCGGGAGGCGCTTCGGGAAAGGATTCGGGCGAATTCATGATTTCCGGGGGGATACCTTCAAATTCCCCCCGGCCACCCTGATCATGGAGCGGGCCGGATAGGCCCCCTTGGGAACCGTCGTGTTGGGCACCACCCAGCAACCGGGTCCTAGTAATGTGCCCGGTGAGGTCACCACGTTGCAGCCCACCTCGCAGTGCTCTCCGATTACAGCGCCGAATTTACGAAGACCGGTGTCAATCGATTCACCGTCTATTTGGATTTTAATAGGGCGATGATTTCGATCACGCTTTTCCTCTTCACTGCGAAATTGCAGGTTGGCGAGCTTTGTTCCCGCGCCGAGATTCGAGTCCGCGCCGAGGAGGCTGTCGCCCACATAGGCGAAGTGACCGGCTTCCGCGTGATTCAAAAACAAAGAGTTCTTGACCTCGGTAGCGTGGCCCACAACGGCCTCCGGGCCGATCAAACAACTCCCCCGGAGATATGCGCCATGCCGGAGCTCGGCCCCCTCGCACAGAACCGTCGGCCCTTTTATGACGACCCCCGGCTCGATGCGCACACCCTTTTCGATCAAAATTCCGGCGTTCCCGAACATGAAGGTTTTCGGAGCCACAAAAAGCCCCTCGCTCGAAATCAATCCCTCATCGAGACGCAACCCCTCGAGATCACCCTCCATCCCACCTGGCGCATCCGTGTCCTCCAACACCGACCGGATATATTTCTCCAGCGCGCCAACAGCGTCCCATACATTCCCCAGCCCGGAAAAAAGCGCGGAGTATTTAAATGAATCGAGGCGCGGAAAATAATCGTTCGGAGAGATCATATTTGTTTCCCACTTTCTAAAAACCAGCGTCCCAGACCTGTCAGAGCAAGCTGGCCGCCATCGACAGATATCAACCCGCCCCGAATGGCTTCCCGGAAAATTCCACCGGGGCTTACTTCTGCTCCAAACTCGCTCTCGGGGCTTTTTTCGAGCATATCCTCAATCGCCTCGATAGGAACCGGCCCGCCCGCCAACATGCGGAGAACCGCTTCCTCCGCGAGGGTATTGGGGTCGCTCCTGTCCTTCATGTGAATCAAAATTTCGCGAACCACCGCCTCGCCCGCCGCCAGAAGCTTCTCTTTCCACTCCCTTGACCCGCGAAGGGTGACCCCTGTTTTGCGCTCTGTTCCCGAATTACGCACAAAAATAGCCGCGCGGGGACAACCCTCGGGCTCCTCCAGCGCAAGATAAAGGACCGAGGGATCATCATCTAGAGGCGCCCAACGTACGACAACGCCAGCGGGGAATTCGCCCGCCGCCGCATCGAGTGCGGTCCGGACCGCCTCCCAGGCCTTCGTTCGAGGTGAAAACAACCTCCGATCCACATGGTAGGCGTAAACCGTTTTCTTGAAACCACGGGGAAAGGGCTCGGCCAACCCGGCATAGGCTTCTTTAGGCTCCTTGCCCCGCGAGAGGCCATGGATCGAAGCGCAGGTGTTCAAAAAACTCTTGAACCCGTCACCCACCGCCAAAAGACATGAGCCGCCATAGGCATCGGACAGTCTACCGGGGACAATCGTATGGCCCGATTCCTCGCTGCCCAGGGCAAAAATACCTGCCGGGTCCGAGGCCGCGCGAAGGATCCACTTATCGCCTACCGGCAGGAGTCGGACATCAAGACCCAACTCCGATAACGCGGTGGCCGCGCCTACATCGCTCTCGATGGTCACAGCCGCCACGGAGTCCGGAGGAAGTTCCTCCCCGGATTTCAAAAATCGTGCCTGGAGGATAATCGCCTCATCACCCCCCAGGACGAGGGCCGAATCCTTAAACGGGTCGTATACCAGTGTATAGGCGCGATCACCATCGGCGTCGAACACCCCGCAAACCGCGAAACCCCGGCCCGCGCGGAGATCGGCAGCCCTTGCTCGGCCGGCCTCGAAAAGGCGGCGCAGCCCGGCATGGCCCCGGATTATCTCCTCCTCGCCGCCGCCAACCTCTGTCCTGCCCTCGAGGGCGACGACACCACCGCCCTCATTAACGCGGCCATTCGCATAATGCCCCGTCTCGGCGGCCCGGCCCGGCATGAGTTCGTCTAAAATTTCAAGAGCAAGCCCGCTCCAGGCCCCGGCGGCCGTATCCAGAAAGAGGTCCCACGCCTCAAGATCCCCTCCCCCGAGCCAGCAGTTCGGAAGCTGGCGGATATAATTCGAGTATACCGCCC
>JAPYQX010000119.1 GCA_029937135.1 Nitrospinota bacterium | reverse complement strand
ATTCCCGCCGCTACTGTGTTCCTCAGAATCACCGGGGTCGAAAAACCGGGCTGGCCTGCAAATCCCACCGTAACCCCCCCCGGTGGCGAAACACCGGTACACCTCGCCCGTCCTCCTGTCGAGCCGCCAGGCATTCGCCACACTCTGACCCGGCGCCGCCGCGATCTGGTAGCGGCCGGTTTTTTCGCCGCTAAAACCCGCCGGAGCCGTTTGCGCGAAATTACCCAGGACAATGGCCCCGGCGAGAATTCCCGCGGCGGCCACGATGGCTTGCGGATAGTTCATATCCTCATCCCTCCCGAAAACCCGAAAACCGGCATGTACTCAAGATGAATCGGGCGCTGCCGAATGGCCCGTATATTAAAACTACAGATAGGGTGCCGGTTTTATTCCACATTCGATTTGGTACAGGAGCGCGGGACGAAAAAGCGGGACAGGAAACTGGATTGCGGCGGCGAGCTCCGGCCCGGCGGCAAACCGAGGCCATGCCGGTGGATTTCGGGCTAGTACTTCGAGAGAAATTCGAGAATGCCGCGCGCGGAGGCCTCGGGCTGCTCGGAGTAAAAATGGTGGCCGGTGTTCTCGATGATGACGAGTTCGGCCCCCGGAACGCGCCCGGCGAGGAGCCGGGAATTCTCGGGGGGAACAAGGCAATCGTGCGAGCCGGAAATAACCAGGGTTGGACACCGGAGGGATCGGACCTCCTCCGATAAATCGAACGCCGCCATTCCCTCGGTGCGCGCCTTGAGTTCTTCCTTGCTGTGTGGAAACGCCCGCTTGTTCCGGTCGTAGAACGCAACGACCTCGGGCCGGTCGCGGACAGTGTCCGGATGGAAGATCGTCTCAAGCGCGGCGATTCGCTCCTCTTCGGTAGCCTCGGGAATCCCGCCCCGCCGCCGGGTCTCGCGGATTCCAGGGGAGGGGGCGACCCGGTCCTCTCCGCCGAAGTTCGAGCAGGCGACGATAAGGCTGCGCAGCCGCTCTGGGTGGCGGACGGTGAACTCCTGGGCGATCATCCCGCCCATCGACCCGCCCAGCACATGCGCGCGCTCAAGACCGAGCCCGTCAATCAGCGTGAGAACGTCCCCGGCAAACCGCTTCGGGGCGCGGTCGCCGTCGTCATTTCCAAGGCGGGTCCGCCCGCTGCCCCGGTTGTCGGCCATGATGACCCGGTATTTTTCGGCGAGAAGCGGCCGCAACTTTCCCCACACCTCGACGGTCGCCGTAAAACCTCCGATCATCACCAGCGGCTCGCCGGCGCCTTCCTCCTCGTAGTAAATCTCTATCTTGTCGGGGCTACCCCCGTTCAGCGTCGGCACAATCCGCCTCACTTTCTAAATGACTCAGGAAATCAGAATTATTATTTTGGGACGGCTCGATACTACCGAATCAGTTCGGCTTAAAGAATTCCGCCTTTTTTCAGTTGCTCCAGCTCGGCCAAATCAATCCCGAGGAGTCCGCCGAGGATTTCGGCGTTGTGCTCCCCGATGAGGGGAGCGGGGCGCTCGTAGCCGCCGGGGGATTTTTCCAGCTTGAACGGGAAGCCCTGGGCGTGAACGCCCGGAACCGTTCCGAGGCGGGGATGCGGAAGCTCGCCGATCATTCCCCGCTCGCGGAGATGGGGCCAGGCGAGAATGTCCCGGATATTGCGGACCGGCCCGCAGATCACCCCGCCCTTCCGCAGGCGGCTAACCGCCTCGGCGGTCTCGCGCTCTTTCGTCCAGGCCGCGATGATTTCATCTATCTCCTCGTTATTTTCAAGACGCCCGGTCATGTCGGCGTAGCGCGGGTCGCCGATCAGATCCCCTCGTCCGATGGCCTTGAGAAGATCGCGCCAGTGGATATCCGTGCCTGTCGCGATGATGAGCCAGCCATCTTTCGCCGGGTAGGAGTTGAACGGGGAGAGCCGCATGATGCGGTTGCCCATCCGCTCGGGAAGCCCGAGTTCCTCGTAGCAGTCCATCGGCTCATCGAAAATCAGGGAAAACAGGCAGTCCGCCATCGAGATATCGATGAACTGGCCCTCTCCCGTGCGCTCACGATGAAAGAGCGCCGTCATGATGCCGCCGAAAGCGAAAGTGCCTCCAAGGCTGTCGCCCAGCGCCGAGCCCGCCTTGATGGGCGGCCCGTCCGGAAACCCGGTCAGGTTCATCAGCCCGGCCGCCGCCTGGACAACCGCATCGTAGCCCTTCATATCCGAGTCCGGCCCGGTGGCTCCGTAGCTCGAGATCGCGCAGTAGACAAGGTCCGCTCGCCGCTCCTTCAGGGAGGGATAGTCGATGCCGAGGCGTTTCGTCACCCCCGGCCCGAAGTTCTCGACGAGCACGTCGGAGCTCTCGACGAGGCGCATGAACAGCTCGCGCCCGCGCGGGTCCTTGATATTCAGCGTGATGGATTTTTTGTTCCGAGCGCGCTTGAGGTAGGCGATGCCGATATCGTCGTCGGTCTGTTTTTGAAACGAAACGCCTTTGGGACCGGCATAAGGCGGGCTGTCGGCGACCGGGTCCTTCGCGCCCGGATTGTCGATGCGGATAACTTCGGCCCCCAGGCCAGCGAGAAACAGCGTGGCCTGGGGGCCGGCGAGATACTGCGTCAGGTCGAGAACGCGGATGCCTTCGAGCGATTTTGCCATACGGCCATTCTAACCGCCCGGCGGGGTATTTTTCACCTGGCAGCGGGGCTAAAGCCTCGCCGCCGCTACCGGCTCGACTACTGCCCCTCGAACCACTCCCGCAGGGTCCGCCCATCGGCCAGCCTTTCGAGCCCGATTGGCGCTCCGGCCAGCCTTTCCATCCGGGACCGCCTATCAACCTTTCCTTTCCTTCGGACCGGCTCTCCAGCCCGCGTTTCCAACTGTCCGACTGGTGCTTTGGCCATCCTTTTTCGCCCGGCTGGCGCTTTGGCCTGCCCTTTCAACTGCCGGAAAGACACACCGGCCAGTCTTTTCCGCATGGAGGCCGCTCTTTTCTGGATCAAGGAAGCATCCTTTCCGTTCGTCGCGTAAACGAAAGCCAACCTACTCAAGGTATTTGCGATACGGGAATGATCCGAACCCAGATTTTTTTCAAAAATAGTAAGGGCCTTCTTTAAAATGCACTCCGCCTCACCGAATTTATTCTTTCGGAAATACACCGGGGCCATCTCATAGAGCGCGATACCAACCTTCGTATGACTGGCTCCAAGGACCCTCTCACGGATTCTCAGGCTCCGCTGATATAGCGCTTCGGCTTTATCGAACTGACGCTTCTGCTTCAGGGTATTCGCCCGGGCACTGATATCTTTCGCCTCCGCTAGCGTTTCCCCGGCTCGGGCCGGCACAATCGTTCAGGAGATTGAAAATACCGAAAAAGCGGCGGCGAGCACCAACAATGTGAAACACTTCGATAATGGGCGCAAAATTATTCCTCCGTTGGAGTCTCTGGTACATGAAAAATTCATTGCGAAACTTCATTTCCAGCGCCGGGAAACTACCCCTTCTTGGCCGCTTTAGTTTTTCGGGCGCGCTTGGCCAGCCTGGCCCGCATCGACCGGGCTTCCTTGAGGAGCGGGGCGGCCTGCTCCCACAAACCGATCAATTCATAGACGCTGGCCTGGCGGCGCAGGGTGTCGGCGATGAAGTCATGGTCCTGCCCCAGATGTTTCACATAGATAGCACGCGCCCGCTTCAGGAGCGAGGTCGCCTTGGAGAACTGCCCCAGATTCCCGAAAGAGGGCGCCATTTTGTAGAGCGTGTGGGCGACTTCGATATGCTCGGGGCCGCCTGTCTTCTCGAGAGTCACCAGCTTCTTCTTGAAAAGGGCCCCGGCCTTCTCGAACCGGCGCGTCGCCTGGTAGATGGTGGCCAGCGCGTCCTGGCTTTCGAGAACTTTGGCATGATCGGGCTTGAGGGATTTTTCGCGGTAGGCCAGGGCCTTCTCCGCCAGCGCGAGCGCCTTGGTGTACTTTCTCGACCGAATGAGTTGTTTTACCTGCTTGTTGAGCTTATTTGCTTTTCCGATGGAGGCGTTGATGACAAGCCCCTCTCTCTCCCCACAAGAGGAAAGAATCGGCAAGGTGATAGTCAGAAAAAGAATCGCGATCTTTCTTGATGTAAAACGCATTGATCAAACCCCTGGAATTGGTATGAAAGTTCTCGGACGGGCGGCAACCGATATCCACCACCCAAAATTTATTCAAACTCCGGGGCTCATGCGTTATGGTTTTGTAAGAGACTTGTCAAATGGATGTAAAAAAACAATTTTTTGAAGCAGGACACAGTTGGAAACGGGAATTATCTTTAATAATTTCCAAGGGTTTCGGAATTTTAAGTATGGAATAGCGAATAACGCGCGGCGGCCTCGCGCACGGCCAGCCCGGAGCCCGGCTCGAAACTCGGCCCGAAGCCAAATCAGGGGGCTACGGTTTTCCCGTCAAAATTCGCTTCACCCGGGGCGCGGCGGCGGCGGCGCGGGCCGCGATCTCATCGTCCGAGATGGTGCTTAAAGGGTGTTCGATGACAACTGGATCGATGTCCTCCATCCCGAGCGCGGCGCGCTGGACATGGGCTTCGTGCAGAAAAGTCTCGGTGACGATCACCGCCGTGGGGACGCCGAGTTGTTCGAGGTGTACGCCGTCGTGCATACAGCACGATGTGCACGAGCCTCAATCGCCGATGGCGGTGATGACGACATCGCTCGCGGCGGCGATTTGGCCGATTAGCTCGGGCGCGGCGTTTTTAGAGAAACTCTCCTTTTTATAGAACGTCACCTCGCCCAGCCCCTCCTCGGCCGCGAGGAGAGAGAGCGTCTTTTCGAGAAACCGCCGGCCGTTCCACTTCGTATTGTCGAGAACGCCGACCTTGAGCCCTTTGAGAGCACTCACCCGCGCCGCGATGGGCCGGGCCTCGGCCTCGACAGCGCCGCGCGGGTCATAGACCCTTTGTCCTGAATTTAAATTACTCAATGAAAATCCTCCTTGTTAAAAGCGCCTAAAGCATACAGGTGCCGTCCACGCAGGCCGGCCCCGAGGCCGGCTCGCTACCGTCGATCGCCCGCAGGACCGGGTTCGTCATGTGCCCCCATCCGGGGATGAAAGCCGAAAACCGGCCCGCCTCCCCGCCCACGACAAAAAGATGAATATTCTCAGGGCCCGGGACAATCGGTATCCGCGCCTCGGGCTCGCGCCGGTACCACCGGGGCAGGTTGCGGTTGTAAATCTTTCCGTAGCGGTGAGAGAAGCTCACGTCGGCAAAGGTATTTTTGGTGTTCATCCAAAGAAAACTCCGTACATCGTGGCGCGTCCAGCCCTTCGAGGCGATGCTGGCCGCGTGCTCGGGGCCGATCACCACGGCGCACGAACCGCTGCTGACGGCGTTGTTGTGGGCGATGGTGCTCATCGCCGAGCAGACGCTCTCCAGTATCCCCTCGGGATCGTTCGAAATATGGTTGGTGACGCTGTGGGGCGCCTCGGCGGCGATGGCGAACACCGTGCTCACCTCGGGGGCGAAACCCTTATCGACGTGGTAGGGCGCCCAGGGGCTGATCTCCTCGTTCTCGGCGATGCAGTAAGTGTACTTTCCCGGCTGGCCGAGCGTGCTCTTGTCGAGCTCTCCGGGCCAGGCGCCGCCCACGTTCAGGAGCATCAGCCGCACCGCCCGGCCAATCGTCGCGTTGGCCCGGTTCCCCGAACCAAAAGCGTTGCACCCAGCGTTCATCCCAATCTTGTTTCGCACCGGGCCGTTCACAATGATAAGCGGCGATGCCAGGTGAGTCGTCGCCTGCACGCCGTTCAGATTAAAGTGAGGATCGCACAGCGCCCGCATCGACGCTCGGACGACAACGGCGTATTCGAGCAGACAACCCGCCATCACCGCGTTGACGGCCAGGACCTCCCGCGTGAGACTCCCCCACCGGGGCGGCACCCGGCACTCGAGCGTGTCCGGCCCCCCTCCCAGCGCCTCCAGCATCGCCGCCACCTTTTCGGGCGTCGGCGGCACGACGGGCAGCCCGTCCGAAAATCCCTGTTCGTAATAATGCTCAATCAGATCAACATCAGGGCCGACTGTTTCGCCGGCGGCCGTTTCGGGCATGAGGCTCTCCTTTACAAAATAATTTTTCGGCTTTCAGCCGAGTCTCAAAAAACAACTCTCCGGCTTTCAGCCGTCGCGTCGCCCCAGTTTCCGGCAAAGGCGGCGAAGCTCAATCTGCTCGGCGGCGGTGAGCGCGGCCATCTCATCGCGGATAGCGGCGACACGCCGGGGAAGCAGCACCCGGATCGTTTTCTTTCCCTTCGCGGTGAGGCGGACGGCCACCCGGCGGCGGTCGGCCATGTCGCGCTCGCGCCGGACCATCCCCCCTCGCTCAAGGTTGTCCACCACCATCGTGACGTTCCCGCTCGTCCTGAAAATCTTCTCGCCCAGCTCGCGCTGGGAGAGCGGCCCCAGATGAAAAATCGCGTCGAGGACGCTGAACTGGCTCTGGGTGATCGCGAGGCTCGCGAACTGCCCGTTCAGCCGGCCCATCACCGACTCCCCGGCGCGGACGAGATTGATAATCGCGCTCAGCGCCCGCGCCTCGGGCTTCGAGCCCTTATACAGGCTGCCCATCCGGCCTCCGTCAAGCCCTGAGTTCTTTTCAGGGCGGAATCAAATTTATTACATGTACATTAAACTACTTAACATTAAGTTATAATGATTGCGGTCGGCCCGTCAAGGGGGAATTTCCTGGAATGATCGAAGACCTGTAAGCGAAATCCGGAAAAAGCGTTGGGGACCGGAGGAAGGTTAAGGGAGACCGGAAAAGTCGTGGGGGGGGGTGCGAGGAAAATCCGTCAGGAGACCGAGATAAGGTATCGGGAAACCGAAGCCGTCAGGAAACCGGCGGCTTCTGGCCCGGGCCTTTGGCATCAAGGCCTTTTGCGTCCTCCATGATGGCGCCCTCGAACGTGGCGCGGGCGAGATCGGCATCGGTCAGGTCAGCCCCGGTGAGGTCCGCGCCATCGAGGTGGGCCCCCAGAAGGTTACACCGGACGAGGCGGGCATTCACGAGGCTCGCGCCCTGAAGCTTGGCGGCGCGGAGCATCGCCCCCTCAAGGTTCGCCCCGTCGAGATTCGCTTTCCGGAGGTCGGCCCCCATCAGCCATCCCCCGGCGAGGTCCGCTCCGGCGAGTGACGCTCCGGTTAACTCGCCTCCCTGAAAATCGGTTTTTTTGAGGTTTGCCTTCGAGAGATTCGCGCCGGGCAACGCCGCCCGCCTTAAATAGGCTCCGGCGAGGTCCACCCCTTCGAGGTCGCGGCCGCCGAGTTCGGCGCGGCGGCCCCGCTCGGTCCCGCTTTCAAGCCATTCACCGTGGGAGCGGACGATTTTCCCCAGTTCATCGGCGGAGAGTTTTGGGGCCGGTGCCGGGGAGAGTTGGGCCGCATCGACGATGGCTTCGGCGATCTCGGCCTCCTCGAATTTAGCGCCGGTCAGGTCGGCGCCGGTCAGATCGGCCTGCTGAAGCTTCGCCCCGCGCAGGTCCGCGCCCGTCAGGTCCGCTCCGACCAAACCGGCCCCCTGGAGATCGCTCAGGAAAAAGCTCGCGCCCACCGCGCTGGCTGAGCTCAGGTTCGCCCCGCTCAGGTTCGACTGAAACAGATCGGCATCCCCGAGTTTCGCCCCCTCGAAGTTCGCCCCTCTCAGGTTCGCCCACTGGACGTTGGCGTTCCGAAGGTCGGCGCCGGAGAGGTCGGCTCGCTCGAGGCGCGCCATGAAAAGATTGGAAAACCGGAGCGCCTCGCCCCTGAAATCTGCGCGCGCTCCGCTCGCCCCGCCCGAGTCGAGCCACCGGGCATGTGCCTCGATCCGCCGGGCGAGTTCTCCCTCGGGAAGCGCGCCCACCGCCGCCGGGACCATGGGCAGCCCGGGCGGAGCGCCGCCGAATGGGCTTGGCCGGAGGACGGGAGGAGGAGCTGGGCCCGCCCTGAAGGCGAGCCAACCAAGCGAAATTTTCGAAAACACCCGGTTCAAGATTCGTCGCATGGCGATGGTGGTTCCCCTGCAAGGGTTAAAACGGCCGGCGGACTTTTTATCCCGTCCGCACGACCTCCCGGAGAAATTCGAGGCAGAGCCGTGCAAAAACATCAGGCGCCTCGATGAGGGCGACGTGGCCGGTGCCCTTGAGAACGATTTTCCGCGAGCCCTCGATT
>JAPYQX010000118.1 GCA_029937135.1 Nitrospinota bacterium | reverse complement strand
ACATCGGCGCGCTCCACGGCCTCGGCGAGGCGGCTCTTGATAGTCGCAAGATCGTCCGGAAGGATATCATCGGCTTGGGGAATGCTTCCCGACTCGACCACGGCGGCGGCGAGCGAGAAGCGGTTGATGTCCCGAATCTGGCCAGGGGCAGGCACTTCGCGCGGATCGACCAGTTCGTCCCCCGTCGGGAGAATCGCCACCAGGGGCCGGCGGCGGACCTTGAGTACGGTGATTCCCACTCCCGAGAAAGCGCCGATATCGTGGCTTCTGAGCCGGGAACCCTCCGGCAATATGCGCTCGCCCGCCTTGAGATCGTCGCCCACACCGAGGACATTCTCGCCCACCGCACCGGGCCGCCTGATCTCGACCGTCCCCTCGTCGGGGGTGGTGGTGTACTCGTTCATCACCACGGCGTCCACCCCGGCGGGCATCATTCCCCCGGTATTGATCCGCGCCGCCTGGCCGCCGCCCACCTCGAAGTCCGGCGCCGCGCCCATCGGAACATGACCCACAATTTCGAGATAGGCGGGGATCGACTCGCTCGCGCCGAAGGTGTCCGCGGCTCGGACGGCGTAGCCATCCATCGTCGAGCGTGAGAAATCCGGAAGATTTACCGGGCTCGCCACGTCTTCGGCAAGCACGCGGCCCACGGCGTCAAACGACGGGATCTCCTCGGCCGGGAGGGGCAAAAAACCCCGGACCGCCGCGCGGGCTTCCTCCGGAGATACAACCTTGAAAAATTCCATTCCTCGGCTCCAAACTTTTCTTCCAGATTCGTCCATAAACGAAAAAGCCAGCCGCCGCTCTCGCGAGGCTGGCTTGGCATCCGCCCAACTATAAACAGGCACCGGATAGCAGCAAAGGGCTTCCGGCGATGCCGCCGGCCCAGCGCTCCTTTCCAAATCCGGGAGGCCGCACCGTTTCCGGCGCGACCCATAGGCGCGGGCCCTTAACGCCGATGCTCAATCGGCGCCTTAGAGCGGCCACGCTCGGAGGCTGGTACTTCGTGATTTTTCGTCTCGTTTCGGACCAGCCTAGGCCTGATCTCCGTCGGCCGGCTTGCCGGTGGCCGTGGCCACGGGCTCTTCCTTCTTCTCGGGCAACTCATCGCTATCGGTGGAGAGCCCTTTCTTGAAGCTCTTGATCCCCTTGGCCAAACCGGAGCCAATCTCGGGCAATTTCTTCGCGCCAAAAACCAGAACGCAAATCAGGAGAATAACGAGGAGTTCTTGAAATCCCAGTACCGGGAACATCGCAGCAGCTCCTTCCGATTGTCTTAGGCTAAAGCCTCCGCATACACCCGCGTGGCGGCGGCTGAAGCCTCACCCACCTTCTTAGTGTACCCCATCCTATTGAAAATGACCTCTAAAGCCGACATGAGATAGACCACATTCTCCTGGCGGGCGCCGTGGCCCATCATTCCGATGCGCCAGGCTTTTCCTGCCACGGGGCCCAGCCCGCCACCGATTTCGATGTTGAAATCGTTGAGAAGCGACTTTCGGACCGCACCGTCGTCGATTCCCTCGCCAATCGAAACTGTATTGAGGGTGGGAGTCCGGGCCCCCTCCCGGGCGAACATCGACAGCCCAAGCGCCTCGACACCGGCCTGAAGCGCCTTGCTGGCCAGGGCATGGCGGGCGAATCTGGGCTCAAGGCCCTCCTCGAACACGAGCCGGAGCGCCTCGCGGATGGCGTAATTCATCGTAATGGGCCCGGTGTGGTGGTAGGAGCGGTCGCTTCCCCAGTAGCTTTCGATCATGGTGACATCGAAATACCAGCTTTTCACCTTGTCCTTGCGCTCGCGCACCTTTCCGAGGGCGCGCTCGCTCATTGTCAGCGGGGCCACCCCCGGAGGACACGAGAGGCATTTCTGTGTTCCGCTATAGGCAATCTCGACGCCCCATTTGTCCACCTCGACGGGCACACCGCCAAGCGAGGTCACGCAATCCATCAACAGGAGCGCCCCGTGGGTCTGACAGGCGGCTCCGATTTCCTCCATCGGCTGTAGAACGCCCGTGCTCGTCTCGGCGTGGACGATTCCAACGATAGCGGCGCCGGGATTGGCGTCGAGCGCCTTTTTCACGTCGGCCGGGTCGATGGGCTGGCCCCAGGGGGCCTCGACCTTGATGACCTCGGCGCCGTAGCGCCCGGCGACATCAGCCATGCGCCCCCCGAAAACGCCGTTGACGCATATGATCGCTTTATCTCCCCGCTCGATGACATTGCAGACCGCCGCCTCCATGCCCGCGCTTCCCGTCCCCGAAACCGGGAAAGTAACGCGGTTTTCGGTACCGAAAATCTCGCGAAGCATCACCTGACAATCGTCCATCACCGCGAGAAAATCAGGGTCGAGGTGGCCGACCACATTCGTGCTCATGGCCTTGAGGACACGGGGGTGCACCGGGCTGGGACCGGGCCCCAGAAGAAGGCGAAGATGGGGATTCAACTCTCCAACGTTCATGCGGATTCCTCAATCAAAGGGATAATGAAAACCGCCCCGATTTCCGGGGCGGAATAATGCGCCCTGCTGGAACTTCCCGGGATCTCCGAGGCGCGTATCCTAACATGCGCTCAACCCGCACCGAAAGAGGGCGGCCGTAGCGGCCACGACCCATACAACTAATTGATATATAATATTACAGAGATAAATCGCAACAAACCTACTCCCCGTCGAGCGGTATATTATCGTAATCGGGAATCGCGCCCATCCCCCGCTTGGCGGCCAGGGATTTCCGGCGGTACTCCATGACAAGCTCGCCGCGCTGATTGTAGGCCCGCGTCTCCATGTGGACGATCCCCCTGTCGGGCTTGGAGCGGGATTCGCGCTTATCGAGAATCTCGGTCTCCGCGTAAAGCGTGTCGCCGTGAAAAACCGGACGCGGCATTTTAATGAACTCCCACTCGAGATTCGCGATCGACCGGTAGGAGGTGTCCGTCACCGACATCCCGGCGACAACCGCGAGCGTGAGCGTGGAGTTGACCAGCGGTTTTCCGAACTGCGTCTTCGAGGCGTAGTGATGATCGAAGTGGATCGGATGCGTGTTCCCGGTCAACAGCGTGAATTGCGTGTTGTCCGACTCCAGGATCGTCCGGCCGGGGCGGTGCTTGATCACCTCGCCGACGACAAAATCCTCATACCACCGGCCCATCTGAAAATCGGGCATTGAACCTCCCTCCTCGCGGAACTTTCCTTTTACGCCGGATAAAGCTCCAGCAGGCGCTTGGCGATGATCAGCCGCTGGATCTCGTTCGACCCCTCGCCGACGACGAGCAGCTTCGAATCGCGGAAATACCGCTCGACCGGCAGATCCTGGATATAGCCCATCCCGCCGTGGACCTGTATCGCCTCGCTCGCGCAAAATTCCGCCGTCTCGGAGGCCATGAATTTCGCCATCCCCGCCTCGAGGTCGCACCGTTTGCCCGCCGCCTTCATTGTCGCCGCCTGATAGGTGAGGAGCTTCGAGGCCTCGATTCGCGTGGCCATCTCGGCCAGCTTGGCGGCGATGAGCTGATGGTGCGCGATGGGCTTGCCGAAGGTCTCCCGCTGTTGAGCATATCGCACCGAGTCCTCGAACGCGGCCCGGGCGAGGCCCACGCTCCTCGCGGCGACGTTGATTCGCCCGCCCTCGAGGGCGCTCATGATCATGGGAAAACCCTTGTTCTCCTCCCCCAGAAGGTTTTCGATGGGGGCGCGGGCATCCTCGAATATCAGCTCGCTCGTACGGATTCCCCTGTAGCCCATTTTCTTGAGGTGGCGGCCCACCTTGAAACCCGGCGAGCCCTTGTGGACCATGATGCAGGAGATTCCCCGCGCTTTCGGGGCTTCGCGGTCGGTCCGGGTGAATACGGTGAACATGGTGGCGTTCTCGGCGTTCGAGATGAACATCTTGGTGCCGTTGAGAACCCACTGGTCCTCCTCCCGGACGGCGGTGGTCCGGAGGGCGGCGGCATCGGAACCCGAGCCCGGCTCGGTCAGCGCCATCCCGGAGTGCCACTCCCCCGTCGCCATCTTGGGCAGGTAGGTGTCCTTCTGCTCCTCGGTGCCGTAGTGGAGAATCATCCAGGCCGTCATCATGTGGGTGCCGAGGATTCCGGCGACGCTCATCCACCCGACCGAAAGCTCCTCCATCGCGATGGCGTAGCACACCTCGTCCATCCCGCTTCCACCGTACTTTTCGGGAATGGTGAAACCGAAGATGCCCAGTTCCTTCATTTTTTTTACGATGGGCATCGGATAGCGGTCTTCATGCTCGTATTCCATCGCGATCGGCCGGACCTCCCGATCAACGAATTCCTTTATCATGGCGCGAACGTCACGCTGTATCTCCGTAAATTCGAAATCCACGAGGCCTCCCTTTAGCCCGGAACGCCGGGCATTAATTCCAGATGAGCAATTTTGTCAGAATAGCCGGATTTGTCCTGCACGGCGACAACCCGGAGCGAAGATTCCAGTTTAGCGGGGCGCGGGCGAGGCAACGAGGCGGATGGCTATTTTCACCCTGTCCCCACCCGGAACGAGGAGGAGAATCTTGGGCCGGGACATCCCGAAATCGGAAAGGCTGATGGACCCTTTCCCCCGGATGTAGAGATTCGTCCCGGTATCGGTAAGCCGGAACGAGAGGGGAAACGCCCGCCGGGTGCCGTGCATTTCCAAAACCCCCCGTCCGCGCAGCCGCCAATCCTTCTCCCTCCGCCCGGGGCCCGCGTCCACGGATTCGCCGTCGGGCTCCACCGAGGTGACGCGAAAATCGATGTCGGGATACTCCTCCGCCTCTAGCACATCCCCGTAGAGCATTCTCCTGTGCTCGGGCCTTTTCGACTTCACCGAGGCCGACTTGATCGAGAACCCGCCCGACGCGCCGTGAAACGACTTTCCCGACCCCAGGAACAACTCTCCCTCCAAAACACCGAAATGCCCGTCGTAGGGAATGAGCACTCCCCTGAAGGTGAACGACACCCGGCTCTTTCGACTGTCGATGAGGTAGCGGTAGAGGACCGGGGCTTTGACTCCGGAAGCGGGCTTCGCCGCCGGGACCCCGGAGGCGGTTTTTTCCGTGGAAGCGACGGAGAGCGCGATCAAGAAACACATCAGGGCGGCCTCGCCCGCCACCAGTGATTTCCCAATCGCCCGCATCGCGACCGTCTCCTTGAACAAAAATCGATTGGCCTAGATATCCGCTCCGGCCTCGTCGAGGTAGTGCTGAAAATCGCCGAGCGCGGCGGCAATAAAAACCGCCGCCTTATCGAGAGCGATGAACTCCATATTCGCTTCGTCGTCCGAAACATCCTCGCGCAGTTCCTCGATCACTTCGAGCAGTTTCCGCGCGCCCGGCCCCGCCTCGGTCCCTTTTCGATCCGAGGGCGCGGCCCCCTCCTCGACAAACCCGGTGAACGGTCCCACCTCATACGAAATGAAGCAAAAACCGTGGTAGATGGCCTTTTCTTCCACGCCGCCCTCACCCTTGGTGTCCTGCCGGAGCGCGTTCAGTTTTGCCAGTACGGGTTCGACTTTCAATGGAAGACTCCTTCGGCATTGCAAAACGGATAAAATATATCGATCTCGCGCCTTCATCCTCACTTCTACGCTTCCCTATTTCTTCGCCCTCGCCTCGACCCCGGCCATGCGCTCGAGAGTGCGAACGATGGCGATGTGATCGAGCTCGCCCTCGCCCGAGGCCCGAAGCTCGCTGAACATCTGTGCCACGAGCGCGGTTCCCGGAAGGGGAACATTGAGCTCAAGCGCTTTTTCCAACGCGTACCGAAGGTCCTTGGTGTGGCTCACCACCTTGCCGCCGGGTGAGAAATCGCCGGAGAGGATTTTCGGCGCCTTCACCTCAAGCGCGCCGCACCGCGCCAGCCCGGCCCCCATCGCCTCGACGAGCGCCGCCGGGTCGAGACCGGCCTTCGCGCCGAAGACCAGCGCCTCGCCCACCCCGAGAAAGGTGAGGCCCACCAGAATCTGGTTGGCGAGCTTCGCCACGCAACCCGAGCCGGGCGGCTCGCCCACATGAACCACCTTTTGACCCAGTATTTCGAGAAGGGGCCGGCAACGCTCGAAAGTCGCCTTCGGACCACCCGCCATGATGGCGAGGGTTCCCTGCTCGGCTCCTTCGGGAGCACCCGAGACAGGCGCATCGAGCATCTCCACCCTCCGTTCGGCGAGAGCCGCCGCCACCTTCTCGGCGCTCGGGGGGCTGTTGCTCGTCGAGTCGATCAAGACGCTTCCCTCGCGCATCGAGGCGGCGAGGCCGTCCGGGCCGAAAACAACTTCCTCGACCTGGGGCGCGTCGGGGAGCATTGCGAATACCACGTCTGATCGGTCCGCCACCTCGGCCGGGCTTTTGCATGGGGTCGCCCCCTCGGCGGCAAGCGCTTCAACGGCCGGGCGGCTCCGGTTGGCCACGGCTGTAGGATAACCGGCGGCCATCAACCGCCGGGCCATGGGCCGCCCCATCAGGCCAAGTCCTATGAAACCGACTCTGGTCTCAGGCATGAATCCAGGTCCTTCTTTTTATTGGGAGGCCGCCTGTCAGCGGCCCGGCCAGTTGTTCGGAGGCAGCCAATGCCGGCGGCCCGGAAAAATTCATCAAAGGCACCGTGAATATTAACATTGTTTTTGGCGGCTGTTTGCCCCGCTCGCCCGGCCGAAATCTCTCCTCGCCGCGAGAGGCCCGCGGAGTGTATAAAGGGAGGATGAATACCCATCCAGTAGCCGCAGCGCGAACAAAATCACGGGCAGGTCTTTTTGTCCTCGTTGCTATCGCGGTTCTCATAGCGGATGCTCAGGCACCATCATCAAGAAATACGAGGTGGCTATCCGCGTGCCGGGGCCGGGACCCGCGAAATCCGCCGCCGAAGCCCGCGAAATTCCGGTACTGGCCGTCACCGCCCAGGCAATGAAGGAAGATCGCGAACGCTGCCTCGAACTGGGGACGTGCAGATTCATCACCAAACCCATCGACCTCGAAAATTTCCGCGAAGGAATCAAAGAAGCGCTGAGGTAGCGCCCCTCATTCGATTTCGACGACGACGTTTCCGATATAATTTCCACTCTCGGTAATCTCATGCGCCCCCGCCACATCGTCGAGACTGAATTTTGGCCCGACGGGATGGGACAGCCGCCCTTCCTCGCATGCACGGACAACATCTCCGCAAGCGCTTCGTTTCGCTTCATCCGGCATTGTGTAGACGAAAACCAGCCGGACATTCACGTTGTTCCGCATCAAATCGTAATGAGGAAATACCGGCTGGGGCGTGCGCATCGAAGCGTAGGCGGCGACGGTTCCGTTATTTTTTATCACACTCGACGTAACGAGCATGTTCTCCCCCAGATCGACCTCGACGATCCGGTCCACCCCTTTTCCGTCCGTGAGTTCCATGATGCGCTCGGCGGCGTTTTCAGTGCGGTAGTTGACGATGTGATCCGCGCCGGCCCGCCGGGCGGCCTCGGCCTTCTCCTCGGAGCTGACCGTTCCGATTACGGTGGCCGCGCCGGCCCATTTGGCGAGTTGAACGCCATAATTTCCAACCGCCCCGGCGGCGCCCGTCACGAGAACGGTCATTCCCGCCACGGGGCCGTCTCCAAGCAAAGCCCGGTGAGCCGTCATCGCCGGTATCCCGAGGCAGGCCCCCTCGGCGAAGCTCACCGAATCGGGAAGAGTGATCGCCGTATCGGCGGGCAGCGCTATATACTCGGCCGCCGTTCCGAGGGGGCGCTCCCACTGCCCGTTAAAAACCCACACCCGCTCGCCGACCCGTGAGGCGTCAACGCCCGGCCCCGCCTGGTCGATCACACCGGCGCCGTCGCTGTGAGGGACGATGAAGGGCCATTTTACCGGCCGGGAACCGAGCCGACCCTTCGAGTCGGATGGATTCACTCCCGAGGCCGAAAGGCGAACGCGGACCTCGCCCTCGCCCGCCTCCGGGGTGTCCAGCTCTCCCACCTGAATTACCTCGCTGGCGAGGCCGTGTTTTTCATACCAAGCAGCTTTCATCTATTTCTCCTTCCGCTAAAAGGTTGAGGCTGTGCCGTCGGCATACGCCTTGGCGATCCGAAGGCGCAGGATCTGATTCGTTCCGTCCGAGTGAAGAAACGTGCTCGCGTCGCGGAGATATTTCTCCATCGGGGCCTCCTGCATGATGCCCGCCCCGCCGAAGATTTCCATCCCCCACCT
>JAPYQX010000477.1 GCA_029937135.1 Nitrospinota bacterium | reverse complement strand
GGTGGAGCACCGACCAGCCGTCCAGCACATGGGGCACCACCGCCTGATTGTTGTTATCGTTCACGATTTTCGCTCCCGGTTCCGTGGGTCGGTTGATTCCGATCCGTATTCTAGCAGACCGGCTGGCGGCATCAACGGGCGGTTCCACAGCAGGTGCGTCCCCAACGGGTGTTCCACGGAGACCATCCCCAAACGGGCGCCCACAAAGGGGCGCTCCTGTGGAGGGCCCACACCTAAGAAGGCCCAAGACGACAAAGGTTTGTCATTCTGAACGAAGTGAAGAATTTGTTTGAAGGGAAAAAGGGTATCTGCCCGGCCAGCGGTTTCCAACAACCCCCCGGCGGCTCTAGCCGCCTTCGAGGCGGAGCCCCGGGATGCCCTTGCGGGCCCGCTGTATCAGATCGCGCAGGCCATCAACATCCACCGCGCCGGGAACGAATTCGCTCCCGACGATGAAGGCGGGAGTTCCGGTGATGCCGAGCGCCCGGGCCAGCGCCCGATTACGATTCAGTTCATTCCGGATGGCGAGGGCGTCCATATCCCGCCGGAGTTTTTTCGTGTCCATCCCCAGCGAAGCGGCGAGCGAGATGAGGCCCGCCTCGCTCACATCGGCCCGGCCGCCCATCAGCGCCTTGTGGAATTCGACGTATTTCCCCTGCGCCTTCGCGGCCAGCGCCGCGCGCGCCGCGAGAAGCGAAGCCGGTCCGAGGATAGGGAACTCCTTGAAGACGATCCGCACCTTCGGGTCCGTCTTTTCGATCTCCATCAGCGCCGGGAACGACCGGCGGCAGTAGGAGCACTGGTAATCGAAGAACTCGACCACGGTGACATCGCCCTCGGGGTTTCCTCCAACGGGAGAAGTGGGGCTTCGGGTGAGTTCCTCGCGGCGAGCCTTGAGGTTCAACCTCGCCTGTTTGGCCCGCGTTGTCTTCTGGCGGGCCTCATGGTCCCGGACCGACTTGAGGATGATCTCCGGGTTGCGGAGAATGTAACTCTCGATCAGCTTTTCGATTTGCTCCTTGCCCATCCCGGGTGCCGCTGTTTTCCGCTCGGCGGCCCCGGCGGGAATGGCGGTTATGCTGACGGCGATGGCGGCGGCAAGCAGCATCGATACGGCCCGGCCCGTTCTTTTCAAGGTTTTCTCCGCTTGAAATGAAAGATACGGATAAAATTAATACGAACGAGCATATCCCATATCGAATCGCGGGTGGAGGCGGGTTCTTGGCGGATGCCCTCTGTTCCAGGCCAGCCGGTAAAACCCGCCGAACCCTGAATGTTAGCGCGGGGGTGGCGGAGAGGAGAGTCGGAAATGGAAATCATTCCGGAGCGGATTACGGAACCTTTTGACCTCCGGCGCGTCAAAAAAAGAGACGCCCGTGGAGCGCCCTCGCTCGTAGAACCGGGCCGGGAAGGGTGTCAGGTAACCGACTGAATATAAATGGATTGTGTGGAGGCGGCGACGGAT
The DNA here is from genome assembly GCA_029937135.1 of Nitrospinota bacterium. GTDB lineage: Bacteria > UBA8248 > UBA8248 > UBA8248 > UBA8248 > UBA8248. Next base: position 180 of record JAPYQX010000477.1, on the reverse strand, counting down.
TCGGCTTCATGTTGAAATGGTTTGGGTGAGGCGCTTCCATTTCGCGCCAAATTCCCTTATTTATCCCGGTGGTATGTGGAGATTGGGCCCGGCCGCTTTGGATTTCATGGTGCCCGCTCCGAGAGCGTCATTTCCGGTCATCATCAGTGAACGGAGTTTCATTCAATCGCAGGAGAGGAG
>JAPYQX010000117.1 GCA_029937135.1 Nitrospinota bacterium | reverse complement strand
TGCTGGGCCAGCGCGAGGAGCGCGAGCTGCGCCGGAAAATCCGCAAGGCGAACATGGAGCCGGGCCTGGAATTCGGGCGCACCCTCACGGAAAAAGAACTCGAAACCGACCTCGATGATTTCATCCGCCTCCACGAACTCAGCCAACCCGAAAAGGCCGAATTCTGGAATCCCTCGCGCAGCGCTTTTTTCAGGGAGATGGCGAAGGAGATGCTCGCCCTCGGTTGGCTCGACCTCAGTTTCATGCGCGTGGACGGGCATCCCGTAGCCGCGAATTTCGAGCTCGACTACGGGGACCGGATCTATCTCTACAACTCGGGCTTCGATCCGGGGGAGCGCGAACTCAGCGCGGGCCTTGTCCTCCTTGCCTGGAACATCGAGCAGGCCATCCAGGCCGGCCGCACCTCATTCGATATGCTGCGCGGGGATGAACCCTACAAATACCGCTTCGCGGCCAGGGACGAGGGCATCCATCTGATCCGGCTGGCGCGGCTCAAGCAGGAGAGCGCATGACCGGCCGCTACTGGCTCCGCGCCGCGCTTTTGTCGATGCACACCGACCCGGCGGGGCCGTTGGGCGGAGATGTCACCGGGGGAATGAACGTCTATATCCGGGAAATCGCCAGCGCCCTTCCCTCGCTTGGGGTCCGTGCCGATGTGTTCACCCGCGCCGCCGACAACGAATCGCCCGAGATTACCGAGCTTTCGCCAGGGGCGCGCCTGATCCGAATACCGGCCGGGCCGCGAAAACCGCTCGACAAAAACGATCAAATCCCCTTCACCGGGGAATTCGCCTCGGGCATCCGCCAATTCGCTGGCGAGGAGAGTGCCGAGGAGCGCGGCGAAGGATACGGACTCATCTCCTCCCACTACTGGCTATCAGCCCTCGCCGGACAGGAGCTTGCCTCCGCCTGGGGGGCGCCGTTAGTTCACAGGTTCCACACCATCGCGGCCCGGAAAAACAACTCCCTTCCCGGAGGCGGCGGAAAAGAAAGCGGCGGGCGGGTGACCGCCGAGGAGGGGATCGCCCGGCGGGCGGACGCTATCGTCGCCTCATCGGAAGGCGAAGCGGACGACCTGTCCGGGATGCTCGGGGCGGAAAGAGGGAAAATTCACGTTATCCCGTGCGGCGTCGATTCGGAACGTTTCTCCCCCCTTCCCCGCGATGAGACACGAAAGACGCTCGGTCTGGGCGGGGAGCTGGTCATCCTCAGCGTGGGTCGGATTGAGCCGATCAAAGGCCTTGACCGGCTGGTCCGGGCGCTCGCGGCCATCCGGGAAATGCGGCCGGATCTTTCGGTGACCGTCATTCACGCCGGGGGGGAGACGGGGGGAAATCCTCAAGCGGGGAGCGGGCGAACGGCAAGCGGACTCGTTCCCGGTGATTTCAATTCTCCCGTCCAGCGGGAGGAGGTCGCCCGAATCCTCCGATTGGCGGGAGAGGCGAACCTCGCCGGAAACTTTCGCTTTCACGGCGCCATGAGCCAGGAAGAGCTTCGCGTTTACTACTCCGCGGCCGACGTGCTGGCGATTCCCTCGCGCTACGAAACCTTCGGGCTCGTCGCCCTCGAGGCGGCGGCCTGCGGGCTGCCCGCCGTGGCCTTCGACGTAGGAGGGCTCTCGGGCGCCATTGAGGCGGGAGGCAGCGGCCACCTCGTCCCCGAGGGTGATATCATTGCCTTCGCCGGGGCGGTGCTGGATATCATCACCTCGCCCGGGACAAAAGCGCGGCTGGGTGCGCGGGCGAGGGAGCGGGCGCGGGGCTTCTCATGGCGCTCCGCCGCTGAGAGGGAAATCGATGTTTGGAAAAAACTTCTTCGGCGAGGGGCTGGGGAACCGGATAAAAAGGGCGGCCACCGGCGCGTTTCGCCGGTTTCGGCCTGAAAAATTTTTGCTTTAGGAGACAATCTTGATTCGATCAGAGTTTAAAAACATCATGGTGGTGGTCGCCCACCACGACGACGCCGAACTCGGGGTGGGCGGAAGCATCGCCAAGTGGACCCAGGACGGCGGCGCCGTTCACACCGTCATATGCACCAACGGCGACAAGGGAACGAAGAAAGACATCCCCCCTTACAAGCTCACCGAGATCCGCGAGAAGGAACAACTCGCGGCCTCTAAAGTACTGGGCGTGAAAGACACGATCTTCCTCCGGCACCGCGACGGCGAACTCGAGGACACGCGGGCCTTCAGGAATCAAATCGCTTTTCTCATTCGCCACCTCAAACCCGACACCGTTGTCATGCATGACCCCTGGCTGGGTCATTACTCGCACCCCGATCATCAGGCCGTGGGCCACGCCACCTTCAAGGGGGTGATCTACGCGCGCGATCATCATTTCCTGCCCGAGCTGACCTACGCGGGCATCGAGGCCCACCACACGAATACGCTGATCTACACACGCTCGAACGAGCCGAATTTTTTCGTCGATATCTCGGAGACTATCGAAAAAAAGATTAAATCCATCAACGCCCACAAGAGCCAGATTCACAACCCCCGCGAAACGGAAAGACGGGTTCGCATCCGCGCGGAGGAGGCCGGTGCCATCGTCGGGCTCCCGATGGCCGAAAACTTCACCATCAAGCGGCTGCGCTAGCGCACCGGAAACCGTGCCCTACCGAGACTGGCCTCCAGAGATTAAGGCCGGCGCTCATATCATGGCCGGTTTCGAGGGTGTGAAGGCTCCGCCCGATCTGCTCGATCAAATCCGCGCGGGCCGGGCCGGAGGCGTGATCCTCTTCTCGCGGAACATCGAGAGCGTGGAACAGACCCTGGAACTCACCCACTCCCTTCAAAGCGCGGCGGCGGACTCTCCCCGCCGGGCGCCCTTGCTGATCGGGATCGATCAAGAGGGCGGCCGGGTAAGCCGCGTTTCCCCGGATTTCACCCTCTTTCCCGCCGCGCGTGTATTCGGGCGGATCGGCGATCCCGATCTCGCCCGCAGGTGCGCGGGTGCGGTTGCGGCCGAGCTTCGCGCCGTGGGGGTCAACTGGAATTTCGCGCCGGTGCTCGATATTTTGACGAACCCGGCCTGCACGGTTATCGGAGACCGCGCCTACGGGGAGGAGGCGGGAGCCGCCGCCGCGATGGGTGCCGCCGTGATCACCGGCCTTCAGGCGGGTGGGGTGGCCGCGGCGGCCAAACACTTTCCCGGAATCGGCGACATGGCCCCCGATCCGCACGAGACGCTTCCCGCGAGCGGGCTCTCGCTCGAGGACCTGCGCGGCAGGGAGCTTATCCCCTTCCGCGCCGCCGTCTCCAGCGAGACATCCAACCCCGGTGGGGTGGCTAGCGTGATGGTGGCCCATGCGGTATTCGGGCGCATCGACCCGGAGCGGCCCGCGAGTCTCTCTTCGCGTTTGATAAAAGAACTGCTTCGGGGCGAGTTGGGTTTCGGCGGGGTGGTCGTCACCGACGATCTGGATATGGGGGCGATTGAGAACCCGGCGGAGGCGGCGGTGGCAGGCTTGCGGGCGGGAGCGGACATCGTCCTCATCTGCCGCTCCGGGAAGGACCAGGAGCAGGCGCACGAGAGGATCTCACGGGCGATTCGCACGGAGGAAATCCCGGCTCGCGAGGAGGAAGAATCCCTCGGGCGTATCGGTTTGATGCGGGACCGCTACGCGGGCGATGCTTCCTCCTGGCTGAAGTCGGGACCTGGCTCCTCCCCGGGGTCAGGATCTTCCTACTACTCGGAGTCAGGGCCTTCCTCCTCCCCGGAGGAGGGCCACCTCGACCGCCTTCGGGAGAAGATGAAGCAGATGGTCGGCTGCAGCGCCCACCGGGGGCTTCTCGATGAAGTAATGGCACGCATAGCAGCCCTGGAGGGGGTCTGAGCGGCAGGCGGGCAGGGGTCTGAATCCTCTTTCCGGCCGAAATCCAATCCCGGTGGAGTACCTAAAGCCCTCGAAATGTTGTATTATTTTTACGTACGCATTTACGCGGATGCGGCACAACTTAAAAAAACTTAATTATTTGTATCAGTATACTTTCTGAGTGGCCGACTTTGTCCGATACCGGGACACTTTTTTAAGTTTGGGTGGGTTGCCATTGGGTAATATTCTCGTTGCGACAAAGATGAGACCATGAGGCAGCTTCTGGAGGTCTCCCTTCAGCGGATTAACCATGCCGTGAAAATGGCGGGCAGCGGCGAGGAAGTCCTCGAACTGATTCGGGGCGAAAAATTCGACCTCGTCATTGTCGACTACTCCATGACCGGCATAGGCGCGATGGAAATCCTTGAACGTCTCAGGGAAAATGAGGACGAAGTACCCCAAATCATGGTACTGAGCTCGAAGAGCACCCCCGACTCAATCCGCGAGTGCGTCGAGGCGGGCGCGAGGGACTATGTGGTGAAACCCTTCAATCTTCCCGTCCTGATCCGAACGGATAGAAATCCTCCTGCACAAGAATAAAGGCCAATAAGCCCGGTGCGCGGCGGGCCGCTTCCGCCCGGCTCCCCATGGCCCTCTCGCCGCTGTCAGCCTCTCGATCTAGATATTCCGTTTATACGTTGAACCGGACGTGCATGATCTCCCCGTCGCGTACCTCGTAGTCCTTCCCCTCGACGCGGAGCACCCCCGAATCGCGGGCCGCCGCCATCGAGCCCGCCTTGAGAAAATCCTCGTAGCCGATCACCTCCGCACGAATGAAACCCCGCTCAAGATCGGAGTGTATCGTCCCGGCGGCCTTGAGCGCGGTGGCCCCCCGCCGTATCGGCCAGGCGCGCACCTCGTCCTCCCCCACCGTCAGGAAGCTCTGTAGACCGAGCAACTCGAAGGAGGCGCGGATCACCCGGTCGCGTGCCGGGCGCTCAAGCCCGTAGTCGGCGAGAAAGGCCTCCCGCTCGTCGTCGGCGAGTTGGGCGAGCTCCTCCTCGAGCTGGGCGCCGACCACGACGGGCGCAACCTCCCCCTCCCCGGCAGAGACCCCGAACTCCTGCGCGGGATCGGAGAGCCGGTCCTCGCCGACATTGAGAACGGCCAAAAGCGGCTTGGCCGACAAAAATCCGAAACCCCGGAGGCGCGTCAGATCATCTTCCGGTAAACCCTGGACGATGATGGGAGCCTCCTCCTCGAGGGATTTCTGGACCTTATCGAGGAGCTCGAACTCGGACATTTCCTCAGGGTCCTTTTTTTTCATGACCGATTTCTTGAGTCGCTCCAGGCGGCGCTCCACGACCGAAAGATCACGGAGGATGAGGTCCACCCGCATGTCGGACAAATCGCGCGCGGGGTCCACGCTCTCGCGCGGGTGGGGAACACCCGGATCCTCGAAGGCCCTCAGAACGAGAAGAAGCGCGTCGGCCCCCTGCAGGGCCGGGGGGATACTGTCTTTCTCGGCGGCGGCTTCGCGCCCCTCGCCGAGGCCCGGCACATCGGCGAATTCGACGGTGGCGTAGGTGGTTTTTTTAGGTTTGAAGATTTCACTCATCTTATCCACGCGCGGATCGGCCACCTGGGCGATGCCCACGTGAATCTGGGAGGCGCCGAAGCCCCCCGTGCGGGCCGCGCCGCCCGTCAGGGCGTTGAACAGGGTGGTCTTACCGCTCGCGGCGATTCCGATAATCCCGATTTTCAAAAGCGCACTCTCCTCATGGGCGGACGGCAGCCCGCGAGTTTAGCAAAAACGCGCCACCCGAAGTGAAATAATGGGATTTACCGGGTAACTCCAACGAAAGCGGCAACGAAAGCAGCAACAAGAGCGGCGGCTGGATTGGCGGCGCGCCGCCCGCCGATATCAGCGATTCACGTATATCGGGCTCGACCAGGCCTGCCCGCCGTTAATCTGGAGGACACGCACCCAGTAGGGGCTGCAGCCCTCGGGCGCATCCTCGTCGGTGAAGGCGAACTTGACGCTCCAGTCCCTCGCCTGGGTGGAGATTTCGCTCACCTGGACGCGGATGTTCACCCCGCCGCCAGACACAAAGTGCGGCTCGAAACCGATGTCGTCCAGCCGTATCCTGAAGCTCGCCGGCTCGCTGAAAAAATGAAGCTCGGCGCCGGGGGGCGCGTCCACGTCGAGCATCACCCCGTCCGGGTCGCCCGAGGTGGCCGTCTGAAAGCGGAGCACTTTGTTCGATACCCGTTGAATCGTGTCGTCGTACTGATCGAGCGCATAGGGGGTGAAGGAGGCGATGCTCCCCTGGCTGAGCGAGATTCCCCCGCGCCAGTTCACTTTTTTGTTCCGCCCGCTCTTGGCCGACACCCCGCTCCACTGCACCCGGATTCTCCGCGTTCCGCCCCCGCCCTCGGGGCGGTTAAGCGGATGGCGGTAGATGGTCTCAAGGCCGCGCTTTAGCTCAACGTCGAGCAGCGGGGCCGTGCCGTGGACCTCGACCTCGATTGTGGGTGACTCCTTGATTGTGATCTCCTCGCCCATCCAGGCGCCCGCGCAGGCGGTTTTCATCAGGATGCGCTCGCCGTTCGTGCCGTAGGTGCGCCGCGCCCGCATGGCGTCCCAGACCGCCTCCCGGGTGAGTTCCTTGGCGTAAAGGCCGAGCAGCCCCCCCTTCACGTCGAACGTCACAACGTCGTTCGTCCGCCGGTTCGGGTAGACGAGACCCTGGCGGCCGGTGTGATCGTCGCTTCCGCCGGTGATGCCCACCTTGAAGCCCCGCTCAAGCGCTTCCTCGATGAGCCATTCGAAGGTTCCGTGATGCGAATGGGCCTCGATGAGGTGGACGAACTCGGGGTCGAAATAGTCCAGGTTGCAGGCCCGGCCCCCGATGTGGGCGACGGACATCACATCGCTCCGCCCCCGGAAAGTGTCCCAGAGCTTCGAGATGGGGAACCGATCGGTATCGGCGTCCGAAAGATCGTCGATGGCCGCGTGCGAGCTTCTGTGTATCTCGGCGTCATCGCCCGAGAAGTAAATGTTGTAGTCTCCCCCGCCCGAGCGGGTCCCCGACCACTCGTAACCGAGCAGGGTGACGAAGCGCCCCGGCTCGTTGAACGCCCGACACTCGCGCTTCACCTCTTCCCAGTCCTTTTTCCACACCCGGAAATCGTTTCCCTGCCAGGCGGCGAAATCCACGCCCGCCCGGTCCCGCGCGAAGCGAAAATACTCTTCCACCGTCCCCGTACCGACGGTGGAGCGGGTCTGGCCGTGTATGTCGCCCCAGAAGAGGGCCAGCTCGTCTGAGCTCTCCCGGGGGCAAATCGGTGGCCCCAGGGCGCTTATCCCCGTGGGGTCCTCCAGCCGGAGGCGGTAGGGGCCCGCGCCCTCGAGTCTCACCCCCGGCACCCGGCGGGCGCCCCGGTCCTCGGCCCTGAACTCGGCCTCCTCGGGAATCTGATCCCCCGTCTCGCCATTCGAGAAACTTTTGAGGAGCCGTACCTTGCCGCGAAACTCCTCGGCGGGGTTTCCCCAGCTGTCCACCGGCCGTACGAGCAAATCGAAGGTCTCGCCCCGGAGCGGGCGTTGCGGGCAAACCAGATGCCAGTTTTCGGGCGCCCCGCCCAGCACCCTGATCTCGGGGTTTTCGTCGAGCTCATAGAAATGGTTCATGTTGAAGGTATCGACGACGACCTTCATGGTGTGGCGCGCCTCGGGGAAGGTCTGGGCGCGGATGCCCGGGCCGCCGCCGCTCGTATCGCCCAGAACAACCTCGACCGTATCGCCCGGACACAGATAACCCTTGGCCACCCGCACGGCAATGGCCGAGCGCCAGTCGTCGCGGTAGCCCTGCTCGATGTAGGAGAGGGCAAGCGTCACGGCGGGGTTCGAGCAACTGGCGGTGACATAGCCCGAGGCGGCGGGGTCGGTAAACTGGGGCAGCTCCATATCGCAGGAGAGCCGCTTACAGATCAGGATGCGGCCCCCCTCGTCGGAACCGTATTCGCCGGCGGTGAAAATAATTTTCCGGGTATAGAAGCTGCCGGCGATGATGGGCGTATTAGGCTCGATCCGGGCGGAGCCCACGTCGAAGCGGTAAGGGTCCAGGCGTTGGTCCATTCTCGGAAACCTCCACGGGATATTTCGGTGGCATCGGCGGCCCTTGGCCGCGTCTCACGGCATCGGCGGCCCTTGGCCGCCGGGGGAGGAAGGGTTGGGAATGCGGCTGGATATCTAGGCCAACTCGAAACGGCGGGTGCCGGCGTCAATGGCGAATTCGCGGGCCTCGTCGATCAGCCGCGCGAAAATATGCTCGGAGGTGTGGCTGTCGCCATACCCATAAGCCGCCATGGACTCAGGATGCCACTGGACCCCGAGAACAAACCGGCACGAGGCGCACTCGATGGCCTCGATGATGC
>JAPYQX010000116.1 GCA_029937135.1 Nitrospinota bacterium | reverse complement strand
CCCCTGGATTCGGGAGCGGGTTCATATGAACAGAGCGCTCGACCGGGAGGAAAAACTCAAGGCCCTCCAGGCGAGCAAGATACTGATCAATCTTCAGCACGGCGGCGGCGCTCTCTACTGGCCCGACGACAAGGTGGTCCAGTACATGGGCGCCGGCGCGCTGATGATCGTTAACGACAGGCGTGACCTCGGTAAAATCTTCGCGCGCGGGGAGGAAATCCTGACCTACCGCAATCGGGGGGAGCTTCAGGCCCTCATCCGCGAGTATCTCGACGACGAGCCGAGGCGCCTCGAGATCGCCCGGAGAGGCCGGGAGCGCGCCCGGCGGGACCACACCACCGCCGTCCGGTTCAACCAGATTCTCGACATTCTCCGGGAGCGGGGGATTCCGGCCGGGAGCTAATAAGAAGAGACGCCGCCGCCCCCCCGCGTGGCGTCCGCCGCCCGTTTCCGCTATCTTCTTTTTTTATCCGCCCGCACCGAAAGGAACAAGCGCGAAATGAACCAGCCGCGGAATCTCGCCTACGACGAGATCAAGGATCATCTCGCCGTACGGATACGCGCGCACACCGAGTTCGCCAATTTCCAGATGGAGACCTGGTTCGCCGGGAACCTGAAAATCCCCCCGGGCGGCGCGCTAATCGAAATCGGTTGCGGGGACGGCAACTGGTTCGAGACCTGGGCGGGCAGCCTCGGGGCGGAAGGGTTCATCGCCGGCATCGACAAGAACGAAGAGCTGATCGCCCGCGCAGGGGAGCGGGAGATCGCGTGCCGCAAGCTTCTCCTGAAAATGGATTTTAATGATCTTTCCGCGTTCTTGCCCGAAACGTTCGACTGCGCTGTTGCCCCCTACTCGATCTACTACGCCGACGACGCCCTTGAGACGATGGCGGCGATGCGCTCCCTGCTGAAAGAGGGAGGCTGGGCTTACCTCATCGGCCCGACCGAGCGCAACGCGGACGAGCTGTACCAGTTGAACAAGCTCGTGTTCGGATTCGAGAGCGACGACCCGACGAAGCGGCGGGCCTGCCGGATCGAGGAGGAGTTTCTTCCGGCGGCGGAGGGATTGTTCGCCAAGGTCACGAGCCGGCTCGTCCCCCGCATGATCAATTTCCCCTCGCTGGACCACTATTGCGAGTACTATCGGGCGACACTGCTCTTCCGCGAGTCCTGCAAAAAGGCTGGCCGGACGCCATCGGCAGGCGAAATCGCCGATTGCGGCTGGGAGAATCTCAGCCTCTCCAAGGAGGTTGTCGTCGTCGAGGCCCGCCGCTGAGCAGGGCCCGGAATTTACCGCCCGATTTTTTTCAAGGAGCACACGGGAGAATCGTCATCGCACAGTCAGGCGGCATTCTCATTATCGCTCCCCACCCGGACGATGAGACGCTCGGGCCCGGGGGGACTCTCCTCCGGCGCGCCGACGAGGGCCGGGAGCTTCACTGGCTACTCGTGACCGAAGGACAGCATTCAACCGGCGAGGCGCCGGACGAGCGGCGCGAAGAAGAGATCGAGGCCGTCGCCGAACGCTACGGCTTTAAAAGCGTCCGCCGCCTGAAGATGCCGGTCTCGGCTCTCCACCAGGTCCCCGAGACAGAACTCTACGAAGGAATCGCCGGGGCGATCCGCGCGACGGAGCCCTCCGAGGTGCTTCTCCCCTTCCGGAGCGACGCCCACAGCGACCATCACGCCGTCAACGCGATCGGCTGGTCGTGCTCGAAATCGTTCCGCTTCCCCTCGGTGCGCCGGGTGCTCATGTACGACACGCCCTCGGAGACCGATTTTTCGCACCCGGGCGACCCGTTCGTTCCCGGTGTGCTGGTGGATGTCACCGGCTACCTGGATCGCAAAATCGAGATCATGAGAATCTACGAGAGCGAATTGAGGGCTCACCCCTTTCCACGATCCGAGAAGGCCCTTCGGGCGCGGGCGACGCTCTACGGCGCGATGGCGGGCTGTGAGGCGGCCGAGGGATTCATGCTCATGCGCGACATCGACCGCCTCTGAGGCTCTGCCTACGAGACTCAACCACCGAGATTCAACCCCTGAAGCTCAGCCTCTGAAGCTTAATCCTTCCGGTACTCCGAGATTTCGACGAGGTTGCCGTCCGGGTCGCGGATGTATACCGAGGTGATCGGCCCCTCTGCCCCCGACTTGGGGACAGGGCCCACCTCGATGGAAACGCCGGCCTCCTCGAGTTGACGGATGACCTCCGCAATCGGCTCCTCGCTGACCAGGCAAAAATCCCCCGCGCCGGGGGCGGGCGCCATGGCCTTGGGCTCGAACTCGCGCCCCGCCTGGTGAAGGTTGATCTTCTGGCGGCCAAAGACGAGCGCCCACCTACCGCCGCCAAATTCGACGGCCTTCATGCCCAGCACCCGCTCGTAGAATTCGCAGGTGTCCGGAATTGAGCGCACCGTCAGGACAAAATGATCGATCACGAAAATTTTCATCGGCGGGTAAACGCTCCTTCCGGCCCTGGTTTCGGACCCATAACGGGAAATTTGGCCCAATTTCCCCGTTGATCGAAACACCATCATCCCCGAATACCGAGAAGAGGTCCACGGCGATTCCGCCCGAAACGATAAAAGTCATTTCAGAATGGACAGCCGGGGGGGTGAATCAGTAAAATTAGCCCACATTCGGATTTATTTTCCGTCAAACACTGGAGGCAAGTGAATGCCAACTCCCACGGAACTCGCGGAATGGGTCAACGATGCTCGTGACCGCACCCATGAACTCGTGGCCGACCTTTCGGACGATCAACTCATCGGCCCGAAACTTGTCTGCGTGAATCCGCTTCTCTGGGAGATCGGGCACATGGCCTGGTTTCAGGGAAAATGGCTGCTGCGCGGCATCAACGGACACGAGCCGATCCGCGCCGACGAGGACGAACTCTACGATTCCATGGAGATTCACCACCACACGAGGTGGGATCTCCCCCTGCCCCCGCGCCAGGAAACCTATCGCTATATGGACCAGGTCGTCGCCAATGTGATGGAGCGCGTCGAAAGCGGCGACCTGACCGGCGACGAGGCTTATCATGTCATGTACGGGGTCTATCACGAGGACATGCACACCGAGGCTTTCTCCTACACACGCCAGACCCTGGGTTACCCGGTTCCCTCGGGGCTCCTCGATTACACCGAGCGCACCCGAACCAAAGAAGACATCAGCGGCGGGCCGCTCCCCGGCGACGCGCGGATACCGGGCGGCGTCTATATGCTCGGCGCCCCCAGGGACGAGCCCTTCGCCTTCGATAATGAGAAGTGGGCGCACCCGGTCGAGATCGCGGCCTTCGCCATCGCCCGGGCGGCGGTGACGCAGAACGAGTTCTCGGAGTTCGTGGACGCCGGCGGCTACGGGAACGAATCGCTCTGGTCCGGGGAGGGGTGGAAGTGGCGCGCCGAGGAGGATTCACGGCATCCCGTCCACTGGCGCCGCGGCGCGGAAGGATGGGAGCGGCGCAACTTCGACGAGTGGGTTCCGCTCGAACAGCACCGGCCCGTGATTCACGTGAATTTCCACGAGGCCGAAGCCTACTGCCGGTGGGCGGGCCGGCGGTTGCCCACCGAGGCCGAGTGGGAGCTGGCCGCCTCGGGCGAGCCGGACGCCTCAGGCGGCGGATTCACCGGGCGAAAGCGGCGCTACCCCTGGGGGGACGAGCCGCCCACTCCTGATCGGGTCAACCTCGATTGGCGGCACATGGGCTGCGTGGATGTCGGCGCGTTTCCAAAGGGCGACAGCGCCTTCGGCTGCCGCCAGATGCTCGGGAACGCCTGGGAGTGGACCAGCTCGGTTTTCGCCCCCTTCCCAGGCTTTGTCGCCGACCCCTACAAGGACTACTCCGAGCCCTGGTTCCACTCGCGCCGGGTACTCCGCGGAGGCGCCTGGCCCACCCGCTCCCGGCTCATCAGGAACCTGTATCGGAACTATTTCACGCCCGAGCGCAAAGATGTCTGGGCCGGATTCCGGACCTGCGCTCTCTAGACGCCGCCGCGCCAAAGGCCGATGAAAATATCCCTTGTGACACCAGCCCCTCCCCGCTCCCGTCAGGGAAACCGCGTCACCGCGATTTCGTGGTCGCGCCACCTCCGTGCCCTGGGCCACCGTGTCCAAATCGAGGAGGAATACACCGGGCGCGATTGCGATCTGTTGATTGCCCTTCACGCACGGCGAAGCTTCCCCTCCGTCACGCGATTCCGGGAAGCACATCCCGACCTGCCATTGATAGTCGGGCTCACCGGAACCGACCTGTACCAGGATATCCGCACCGACGCCGACGCCAAGCTTTCTCTCGAGTTGGCCGACCGCCTGATTGTCCTGCAGTCGATGGGAGTCAAAGATCTGCCCGAACGCCACCGCGGCAAGGCGCGGGTAATCGTCCAGTCCGTCAAGGCGCCCGCCGGCGATTTTCGGCCACGCAAGGACTCTTTCGAGGTATGCGTCGTCGGCCACCTGAGATCGGTCAAGGATCCGTTCCGCGCGGCGAAAGCCACCCGGCTTCTCAAGCCACTCTCGAAGATCAAGGTGGTCCAGGCGGGAGGCGCTCTGACCAAGGAGATGGCGGAACAGGCCCGAAGCGAAACGGAGACCAACCCGCGCTATAAATGGATCGGAGAGATTCCCCGCTGGAAGGCCCTGCGCCTTATTTCGAGAAGCCGGCTGCATGTGCTCAGCTCGGAAATGGAGGGCGGCGCCAATGTGCTCTGCGAGGCCATCGCCTGCTCGGTACCGACGCTGGCCTCCCGCATTTCGGGCTCCATCGGGCTGCTGGGGGAGGACTATCCGGGCTACTTCGAGGTGAAGGACACCGACGGGCTCGCGTCGATGCTGGACCGGGCCGAGAAAGATCCAGATTTTTACCGCGAGCTCAAAAACTGGTGCAAACGGATCAAGCACATCGTCTCGCCTTCGACCGAGCGCAAATGCTGGAAGGACCTGATCACCGAATTCTCGTCCTGACCGGCATCAGTCGATTCTCAGAAAGACGACGGCGAACAACCGCCCGGCATCAGTCCACACCCGCTCAGCCGTAAAGCCAAACTCCGCAGCGAACGCCGAAAAATCCTCGATGTCGTATTTGTGCGAATTTTCGGTGTGGACGGTCTCACCCTCTCGGAAGGCGAACACCTCCCCGCCCAGCCGCACGCTCTGGTCCGCACGGCTCACTAGATGACTTTCGATGCGCCGATCTTCGGAATTGTAGAATGCGAGGTGATCGAATTTCTCGATATCAAAATCGGAGCCAAGCTCCCGGTTCATCCGGCGGAGAATATTTTTATTGAACTCTGCCGTCACACCCAGATTATCGTTGTAGGCGGCTTCGATTTTTTCAACTTCCTTGATGAGATCGATTCCGACCAAAAGCCCGCCTCCGCTTCCGCAGGTTTTCGCCATATTTCTCAGAAGCGCCGCCGTCTCCTCCGACGTCAGGTTGCCTATCGTGGAGCCGGGAAAATAGGCGACTGCGCGCGAGGGCTTCCGCTTCGTCGGCGGCAACTCGAAGGGTTCGGAGAAATTGGCACACACGGGAAGAAACTCGATATCCGGGAAAATCCCGGCCAGCTCCTTGGCCGATCGAATCAGGAACTCCCGCGATATATCCACCGGAATGCACGCCGCCGGGGATATCAGGCGCTCCAAAAGGATGCGCGTTTTCAGGGCCGAGCCGATCCCGTACTCGACGATGGCGCATCCCGGTCCGATGGCCTCGGCCATCTCACCGACATACTCGTGCATGATGGCGACCTCGGTGCGCGTCGGGTAGTACTCCTCAAGCTCGCAAATCCGGGCAAAAAGCTCCGAACCCCGTTCGTCGTAAAAATATTTACAGGGGAGAGTTTTCCGGGGCTTCCGCAAGCCCGCCAGCGCTTCCTCGAGAAAACTGGCCGCGGTGGGCTCGTAATCGATTAGTTGGATTCCGTCATCCGGGTTCACACGGACCTCATTAACTATCCGTCGGCGAGCGTGGAAACTTTCGGGCCGGGACCCTAGGGTCGAGGCCCATTTTAAAATTCACGCATATGGAGCAATTTCCGGGCCGGGGCCTTCAAGTCGAGGCCCATTTTCGAATTTCACACATGCATGTCGGTGATCTGGCTTGAAAAACCAACTCAAAGGCGGAGCGAGCGTGGACTCCCGGCAGGGTAGCACAAAGATTGGACGATTCAATCGAAAGCGCCTGGTCGAATGCTGCCGGCCGCCTTTGAGGGGTAACCTAAAGCTGGGGCGTGAGGCGCAGCCCCTCCGGGACGAGGAAACGCTCGGCCAGATCGAACCCCCACTGAACAATCAGGGCGAGCGCCGCGGCGGGCACCGCCCCCTCGAGAATAAGCCCTACATCGTCAAGACGGATACCCGTCAGGATCGGCTGGCCGTATCCCCCCGCCCCGATGAGGGCGCCAAGCGTCGCCGTTCCCACATTGATCACCGCCGAGGTCTTCACGCCTGCCAGGATGGCGCGCGAGGCCATGGGCAGCTCCACCAGCCGCAGCCGCGCCAGGGGCGGCAGCCCCAGCGCCGCCGCCGACTCCCTGAGACCCGCCGGGATATCGTGGAGACCAGCGTGGGTGTTCCGCACGATGGGAAGCAAGCTGTATAGGAACAGCGCCATCATCGCCGGCGGCCCGCCGATGCCTAGAAGCGGAATCATGAACACGAGGACGGCGAGCGAGGGGATCGTCTGAATGACGCCGACAGCGCCGAGTATGATCCGTCCCGCGCCTGGCCGCCTGGCGGCGGCAATCCCCAAAGGGATGGAGACCAAAATGGCGGCGCCCAGGGAGATCAAAACCAGATAGAGATGTTCGCGGGTGTTGCGCAGGAGCCGCCGCCAGCGCGTATCCTCTACAGTGGCCGACCGGACGCCGAGCGATTTCCAGAGGAAATCGGACGCCACCCGGCTCTCCGGGGTCTTCTCGACCTTCGCCCGGGCATTCAGCCCGATCATCCGGCCCTCGCCGATTCGCCCCTCAAGGCGGAGGATGGAGCGCACGGTCGCCGGGGCGGTTTTCTCGAGCCCCGTTCGGTAGAGGATCACGGCGTCATAGCGGGAGAAGTGGCCCAAATCGTCCTTGAGGGTAAGCAGGTCGTAATACCGGATATCGGCGTCGGTCGAGTAGAGATCGATTACCTGAACGCTCCCGCTTTCGAGTGCCCGGTAGGCGATGTCATGGTCGAGTCCGCGGACGAATGTCTGGGGAAGACGGTACCGGCTCCGGAGGCTGGGCCATCCGTCTCCCCGGTTCATGAACTCGTTCGTGAGCCCGAACTTCAAGGCCGGGCGGGCGCGGAGATCCGAGATTGAGCGGATGCCGAACTTTCGCGCGACCTCTTTTTTCATTCCCATCGCGTAGGTGTTGTTGAAACCGATGGGACGGCTCATCGAGATGCCGCGCTTTTCAAGCGCGGCCCGGATGTCGGACTCGCTTTTTAAATTCCGGCCGGCCAGGATTTCCTGGCTGATGGTTCCGGTGTACTCGGGGTAGATGTCCACCTCTCCGGCGAGAAGAGCGTTCCAGAGAATCCGCGTGCCGCCGAGTTCGCGGCGGTGTTTGGCGGCGCTTCCCGAGTCCCGCACGAGACCCGTGAGAATTTCGCCGAGGATGACGGACTCGGTGAATTTCTTCGAGCCCACCGTGATTTCGTCCGCCGCCGTGCTCCCGGCAGCGGCCGGAAGCGCGGCGATTGAGACCGCTGCGAAGAAAAACGCGAGGGCGATTCCGCACGGCCCGCCGAAAAATTTCATTCGCCCCGCCCGCCGATGGCATCGAGCGGGCTCCGCTGGGCGTTGATAAAGCGGGTGACAAAATCGTCCGCCGGGCGGAGGAAGAGATCCTCGAGGCTGCCCCGCTGATGGATTAAACCCTCTTTCATCAGAAAAATGGTGTCTCCGAAAAAACCCGCCTCGCCGATATCGTGCGTCACCATGACCACGGTTTTGTTCAGTTGTCGGAAAATTTCCCGGAGATCGTCCTGGAGTTCATGGCGAATCATCGGGTCGAGCGCGCCGAGCGGCTCGTCGAGAAGCAACACCTCGGGGTCGAGCATGAGGGCGCGCATGAGGCTGACGCGCTGGCTCTGGCCGCCGGAGAGTTGGGCGGGAAACCGGCTAAAGCCGTCCCGGGGAAACCGAGTCAGGGAGGCGAGTTCTTCAAGGCGGCTCTTGATCCGCTCGCCGGGCCATTGCAGATGGCGGGCCATCAGCGTCACATTGTCCCGGGCCGTCAGGTGGGGAAAAAGCCCTCCGTCCTGGAT
>JAPYQX010000476.1 GCA_029937135.1 Nitrospinota bacterium | reverse complement strand
GTGGCCGAGGGCGAGGTGGCGGGCGCCAGTCTCGCGGCGGCGGGCCTGAACCGCCTGGGCCACGGCGGCCGCGCGACCGAAAGCCTCGCGCCCGAGATTATGCTTCCGGCCGTGGGGCAGGGCGCCCTGGGGATCGAAACGCGCGTGGGCGACACGGCGACGAACGCGTTGCTCGCTCCGCTCGATCATGAGCCCACCCGCCAGGCCGTCACGGCCGAGCGCGTGGTGATGGCTGTCATGGAGGGCGGGTGCCAGGTGCCCCTCGCCGCCTTCGCCGAATTTCGGGGCGGCAGGCTGCACGTGAGAGGGCTGGTGGCGAGCCTCGACGGAAAGCGCATTGTCGAGGCGGCGGAGGAGGCCGCTCCCGATGACGCCGCCGACGCGGGCGAAAAGGTGGCCCGCCGCCTTCTCGAATCGGGGGGCGAGGAAATTTTGAGGGAGATCAGGGATGCGTGAGACGGGGGGCGAGGAAATTCTCCGGGAGACCAGGGATGTATGAGACGGGTGTCGTCTATCTCGCCGGGGCCGGCACGGGAGACCCGGGCCTGCTCACCCGCCGGTGTGGCGAGGTGCTGGAGCGGGCGGATGTCGTGGTGTTCGAGCCCTCTCTTCCTTTCGAGTTGCGCGAGCTTTTTCCGATCGGGTGCGAGCGGATTGAAGCGGCCCCGGCGGGGGCGGGCTCCGCGATAAGCGGTGTTCTCGTGGACCGCGCCGAGGAGGGAAAGGCGGTGGTCCGCCTTTACGCGGGCGACCCCTATCACTCGAGGGAGTGCGTCGATGAGGCGAAGGCGCTCACGCGCGAGGGAATCCCCTTCGAGGTTGTTCCCGGCCTTATTCCGGGGGTGACCGCTCCCACCTTCGCCGGAATCCCGCTCAGCCCGGCGGCGTCTGCCGGAGGGTTTTCGGTCGTGGAATACCCGCTGCCCGGCGCGAGGGAACTCCGGAAGAGCGCCTACTGCCGGCTGGCGGGCGAGGGGAGCACCCTTATCTTCATGACCCGGACGGACCGCATTGTCGAGTTGAAATCGGGCCTGATGGCGGGGGGCGTTTCGGCCTCGACGCCGGTGGCGATTATCGAGAGCGGCGGCTCTCCGTCCCAGCGCGTGATCGAATCCACCCTTGAAGCCGCGCCGGGCGCGGAGGTGTTGGACGCGGAGGACTTGGTGGAGACAGCGCCCTCGCCCTGCGTGGTGGTGGTGGGGGAGGTGACCCGGCTTCGGTGGGAGCTGAACTGGTTCGAGGGCCGGCCGCTGCACGGGCGGCGGATTCTCATCACGAGGCCGCGCGAGCAGGCCGACAGGTTCGCCCGTGTTTTGGGGGAGATGGGCGTCGAGACGCTGATCGCCCCGACGATTCGCATCGTCGAGCCCGAGGACTGGGCCCCGCTCGATGCCGCCCTCGAGGATCTCGGCTCCTACTCCTGGGTGATATTCACCAGCGTGAACGGCGTGCGCTTTTTCGCCGATCGCCTTCTGGCCTCGGGGCGGGATGCCCGCGCGTTCGGGAAGGGGGCTCGAATCCTGGCCATCGGGCCCGCTACCGCCCGCGCCCTCGAGGACACGCTCCGCATCCGGGCTGACGGCGTGCCCGAGCGATTCGTGGCGGAGGGCATTTTGGAGATTATGCCGGGCGGGGAGTTGCCGGGTCTGGAGTTGAAGGACCAGCG
>JAPYQX010000475.1 GCA_029937135.1 Nitrospinota bacterium | reverse complement strand
CATGGACTTGTTCGGCCTCCTCGAGCTTGTAGGTTTCCGTCACAAAGGGCCAGACCTCGCCCCGGCCGACAAGCTCGAGCGAATCCCGGATCTCTTGCTTGGTGAACGAGCGGCTGCCGAGGAGTTCGAGTTCTTTCGAGAGCATTTCACCGGCCGATACCCGGAAGGGCTCAGGGGTGTTGCCTCCCAGAGTGACGAGGCGGCCTCCCCGGCCGAGGGCCTTGACCCCCGCTTCGAGAGTGGAGGGTGTCGATACGAAATCGATGGCGACATCGAGACCCCGCCCCCCGGTGATCTCGGCCAGGGCCTCGGCCACGTTTTCCCGCGAGGCGTCGATGACGGCCTCGGCTCCGAATTCCCGGCATTTCTCCAACTTCTCGGGGACGATATCGATGGCGATGACGCGGGCGTGGGCCCA
Organism: Nitrospinota bacterium; assembly: GCA_029937135.1. Taxonomy (GTDB): domain Bacteria; phylum UBA8248; class UBA8248; order UBA8248; family UBA8248; genus UBA8248. The sequence continues at coordinate 1,250 of JAPYQX010000475.1, read as the reverse complement.
GCGGGCGAGCATGACCATGTGGATGCCGACCCCGCCGCCTGCTCCGAAGACGGCCACCGTTTCAAGGGGCTGGATGCGGGCGCGGCGCACCACCTTGTAAGGCGTGACGATGGCGTCACAGATGACGGCGACCTCGGCTGGGTGGGTTTTGTAGTCGAGGCTCTCAGGGATGGGTACGAAATTTTGGGCGGGCAGCTTGATGTATTCGGCGTAGCCGCCGTCCCAATTTCGCCCGACGAAGCCCGCCAGATTTTCGCAGAGGGCCTCACGGTCGGTTCGGCACCAGTGGCAATGGCCGCACGTTAGATAGCAGTGCATGGTGACCGGGTCGCCCACGGAGAGTCGCGCCGCGCCCTCGCCCACCTCCGTGATCTCGCCCAGGACCTCGTGGCCGATGATCACCGGATAATTCACCTGGGCGCGGCCCGCGCGGGCGTGGTGGATGGTTAGGCCCGAGCCGCAAGCGATCACCCGGGCGACGGCCTCGCCGGGGCCGGGGACAGGGTCGGGGCGCTCCTCCATCACGAAGGGCTTGTTTTTTTCCTGAAGTACCATCGCTTTCATGGTGTTTCCCCTTTGTTTGCGAATAAACGGTTTAGAGGCCGGACGCCGCCGGGCGCATGGAGGTTTTTGGCCACCGGGTTTTCGACAGGCGGCCCTTCGACCAATGGTCGTTTGACCAAAGGGCCAAGCGGGTCGAGGCGGACCCGCCGTCCCTTTTTCAGTCCGAGAGTCAAATTCTCCCCCCCCCCCCCCCCGGCCGAGAAGGCTTTCCAATGTTTGAGGCCCATGAATGTCACGTTTCCTGTCAGGGAGTCGGCGGCGGGAAATTCAAGAAAAACTTTCCATCCCCCATCGAGGGCGCCGAGAGCGAGCCCGTCCGTGCAACAGGGAAACCACCGGTGCCAGGTGCGGATCTCCCGCCTGTCTGAGGACACCTTGAAGAAGTCCCACTCGCTGTAAGGGTCGTCGAAGTCCAGGACGCGGACGCCGTCGGGGTCTCCTTCCACCCGGAGCCGCATGACCGCGCCCCCGACGTCGGGGTCGTTGGGTTTGTCGTGGACAATGAAGAGGGTGAGCCCTCCTTAGTAGTGACGAAAAAAAGGTGTGAGGTGTCCGCCCGGAGGCGGGGGTGGGCGCCATTGAAGGAGTAAAAGGATATCTCCTCGTAGGAGTAGAATTCGCTGGCCGCCTTTTCTTTTTCGAAGTAGGGGTCGATGTAGCCCAGGATGTTTTGATCGAAATCACCC
>JAPYQX010000115.1 GCA_029937135.1 Nitrospinota bacterium | reverse complement strand
GATAACCCCCTTGTGCGAGTCGTCGATGACAATCGCCCCGTCCGTTCCCATGATGTCCATCCCCATCGTGGTGATATGGGCGGGCCAGTTATCGGGAAAAATCCACGAGCACCCAAAGCTGATGTTGCTCCCGTCGTCCAGGGTGACAATCGCCCAGGCCCAGTCGCCCACGTTGTTGGGATGCGGGAAAATTTTACTCCCGCCCTGCGCGTAGACCCGGACGGGCTTCCGGCCCTCGAAGTACCAGAGCCCGATATCCACCACATAGGTCAGCGTATCGGTCACCGGGCTCGCATGGGGGGAGCGCGCATATATCTCCTTGCCGTTGGACTGGGGGTTGTAGAGACTCATCCGGGCGGTGAGGAGTTTCCCGAGCCGCCCCTGGTTGATCTGCTCCTTGGCGTTGAGATAGCGGCGCCGTAGCCGCTGGGTATAGCCGACGTGGAGGTCGCCGCCATAGCGTTTAACCGCCTCGAGGATGCGGTCCGCCGCCTCAAGAGACAGGTCCAGCGGCTTCTCGACGAGAACGACCTTCCCCAGCTCAAGCGCCCGGCAAACGGGCTCCGCGTGCGCGTGCTCGGGGGTCGAGACGATTACAGCGTCCACGTCCGGATGAGTAAGCACCGCTTCGTTGTCGCCGGAATGAAAATCAGCCTTGACCTCATCCGCGATCATTTCGGCGCGGCCCGCGTCCGCATCCGAGACGGCGAGGAACCCCACCCGCGGGTCGCCGGCGGTGAGATGCGCGCGCAACCGGCCCATGCGCCCGCTGCCGATGATTCCCACTCCGATTTTCTTGATGGGCATTTCTTCAGCCTTTCAGCGGCAGGTCAATGACTATCCCGCCCTCTTGAGCGCTTTTTTCCATCGCCAGGGTCAGCTCCAGCACGGCACGGCCCGTTTCGCCATCGCAAAGTGGTATTTCGCGTCCCGTCGTCACGCGCTCCAAAAACAGGCGTGTCTCCTCCCGCATGGGTCCCGAGAAATCGCCCAGCGCCCAATCGCCCGGCATCTGGGAGCCCAGGAAAGCCACCTCAACGGAGGAATCCGGCGCATAGGGCGAGGGCAGGGCCTTGTTCGTGACGAGCATGACTTCCTTGTGGCTATCGTCCACGGCGATCGAGCCGTCTCTTCCGAAAATCTCCATCCCGATGCTCGCGACATAGGCGGGCCACTTCTCGGGCAATATCCAGGAACTTCCCAGGCTGACGGCCGCGCCGTCGTCGAAGGTTACGATGGCCCAGCCGTAATCGCCGAGACCGGCCGGGTGATCCGGGAAAACCTCGCTCCCACCCTGCGCGTAGACCCGGACGGGCTTCCGGGGAGCGAAGAACCAGAGCGCCATGTCGGCCATGTAGGTGAGCGCATCGGTGATGGGGCTGGCGTGCGTGGAGCGCTGATACACCTGACGGGCGACAGAGCGGGCGGCGTAAATCGTCATCCGCGCGGACATCACCTCGCCCAGGCGTCCGGCGTCGATATGCTCCTTGATCGAAAGAAACCGCCGCCTCATCCGCTGCGTATAGCCGATATACAGATCGGTCCCTGACTTCGCCCTCGCCTCGAGGATGCGGTCGGCGTCGTCAAGTGAGAGAGAGATGGGCTTCTCGACGAGCACTGGCTTGCCCAGTTCGAGCGCACGGCAGATCGAATCGGTGTGCTCGCCCTCGGGCGTCGAAACGATGAGGGCGTCCACATTCGGATTTTCGATAACCGCCTTGTTGTCGTCCGTGAAGTAGGCGGCCTCGGTCTGTTGAGCAAGGGCCTCGGCCTTGGCGATATCGATGTCCGAGATCGCCAGGTAGTTCACGGTGGGGCTCGTGGATGAAAGATGGGCCCTGATCGAGCCCATGCGCCCCGCGCCGATCAAACCGATTCCAATCACGGGCTTACGCTCAGCCATGAAACCTCCCTGATCCATTCCAAAAGATTTCGAATCCTAACAGGGGCCGGGAAGCGGGGCAAGATTCCCGGGAAAATCCCAGGCGGGCGTTTTCCCGCGGCGGGCGGCGTAGTGTACCTTTCGGGAGTCATTCAACCAGACATACAACCCGGAATTATTTTGGAGGAATCATGGCGAAGCGCGCGCGCAACAAACCGATCATTGGATTCGTCGGCCTGGGCCTGATGGGCCGGGCTTTTTCTAAAAATCTTATCGCGGACGGCCACCGCGTCCTTGGAAGCGACCCGGACCGCGCCGCGCGGGCGAAATTCAAGCGGCTGGGCGGGGAACCCGTGAACTCCCCGCGTGAGGTGGCCGAGGCAGCGGACTTTGTTTTGATCTCCGTGCCCAACTCTAAAATCTCGATTCAGGCCAGCCGGGGGAAAGAGGGATTTCTCGCCTTCTCGAAGGGAAAAGCCCCTGCCCTGATATGCGACACCACGACGGCGGACCCCGCGGACAGCCGCCGCCTCGCGGCCATGTGCAGGAAAAAGGGGGTCGATTATCTTGACGCTTGCATCAGCGGGCACAGCGAAAACGTGAAGAACCGCATCGGTCTCCTCATCGTAGGCGGGCCGGCGAGGGCTTACAAAAAAGTGTCGCCGATTTTCGCGAAGCTCCTCGACGATCAGATTTACTGCGGCCCCTCGGGGGCGGGCGCGACAATGAAGGTGCTGATCAACTACCTCACCTGCCTTCAGCGGTGCGCCATCGCCGAGACCATCCGCATGGGGCTTCGGTCCGGGGTGAAGGGGGACATCCTCTACGAGGCGCTCCACCGCAGCGCGGCCGACAGCCGTCAACTCCGTAACCGGGGGCAGCGGATGATCAGGGGGCGGTTCACCAAGCCCGTCAGCACCGTCGCCGTCCTTCACAAGGACATCAACCTCGGGATGACGCTCGCCAGGAGGAGCGGCTCCATCACCCCGCTCGGGTCCGCCAGCCTCCCCTTCTACGACGAAGCCCTCGACTCGGGCTACGGCGATCTCGACAGCGCAGTTGTCTACAAGGTGTTCGAGGATCGGGAGAAAAAAAGGAAGCGCTAGTCTCTCCGCAGGATTTGCAACGGCCCGCCGAACAAACAAAAACCCCCGCGGCCCAAAAACCGCGGGGGTTTATTTTCGAAGAAAAACCCTGCCTAGCGCATTCCCGCCAGCTCCTGGAGCAGGTGCCAGTTGCGAAGCCGCCCCTCCTGGGTCTTGAGGAGGAGTTCCGAGGGGTTGCCGTCCTTGTCGAACTGTTTTGCGAAGCGCCCCTCGGACCGCGCGAAGGTGATGAAGTCGCACACCTCACCCGTCTTGGCGTTCACGAACCAATCCTTGTTCGGCGAGGGGTTGCCCGTCAGGTTCATACGCTCCTTGAGGGTGTCGCCCCGGCGCGGGTCGTAGGTGAACACCGGGAAAGCGCGGCTGTCGGCGGCGAGCTTGGCCTGCTGGCGGGCCACATCGTCGCCCACGCCGTGCTCGGGCTGGCAGGTGGTGTAGACGTTCACGACCGCCGGGCCGGGGAACTCGTTCGCGTCCATGATGGCCTTGTAGAAATGGTTGGTGTGGGCGCAGGTGGTCTGGGCGACGTAAACGTCACCATGCATCATGGCCAGCGTGCTGATTTCCTTGCGGCGCTCGACCTTGCCGGGGACCGCGCTTCCCACCTGGCTCATCTTGGCGTCCTGGCCCATGAATGTGCTGGTGGACGCCTGCCCGCCGGTGTTCGAGTAGACCTGGGTGTCGAGGATGAGCACATTGATGTCGGACCCGCTGGCGAGCATCCGCGAGAGCGACTGGAAGCCGATGTCCAGCATCGCGCCGTCTCCGCCGATGTTCCAGATTTTTTTATCTTTCATGCCCATCTGGTCCCAGCGCGCCCGCACCCCCATCGCGACGGCTGGGCCGTTCTCGAAAAGACTGTTCGTCCAGGGCACGAGATAGGGGTTGTAGGGGTAGGTGCTGGTGTAGACGGTGTTGCAGCCGGTCGAGGCGACGATGCCCATGCCGTCGATGCCGTACTGGAAGCCGGTGGCGGCCGTCATCATCCGCAGGGCGGACGCCTCCCCGCAGCCCATGCAGCTCCCAGCGCCGCCCACGAAAATCAGCGAGCGCTCGGTGAGCATCATGTCCGCGAGAAATTTTTCGTTGACGTACTCGGTAGGCGTCTCGGGCAGGCCTTTGTAAAAATCCCAACTCGTGCGGAATTCCTTGAGGTTTTCTTTCGACTTGGGAATCATGCCGAGAGAAACGTGGGAGCCGCAAGCCTCCACGCACTCCCCGCAACCCTTGCACTTGGAGGGATCGACGAAGATGCCGAACATGGCGCCGTCGAGGCCTTTTTTCTCGGCCTGTTTGTGGAACTTGCTGGTCTTGGAGAAGCGCGCGCGGAGATCGTTGCGCTCTGTCTCGTCCGCGATCTGGGCCAGCCGGGTCTCAAGCTCTTTTTCGCTAATCGCGATTCCGAGGATAGCGGTGTCCGGGCACTGGGTCACACAGTCCATGCACCCCACGCACTTATCGTTGTAGAACTCCGGAAGGTCGGGGGCAATATAGCTGAAATCACGGAACGCGCCCGTTCCGGCGGGAATGAGGCTCCGCGCCACCTGAATGTCGGCCTCAAGCCCTAACTCGGCCGTGCCGTCGTTGTACGCGCCTACGATGCGCTCGTTGAAATCCGCGATATCAAGAAAGGTTTCTTCCGCCGTTCCCGCACCACCGTTTTGGCTCATGGATTCGCTCCTGAAACAACCGGCCCCGCTCGGTGCGCGGAGGCCGGAAAAATTTAAAAATCCGGGCCGATGCTCAGCCCACCATTTCCAGCTCGCCCGCCGTTTCGATCAATTCGGGTGGAATCTCACGATTCTCGGTGTAGCCGCGCCGGACACATTCCATGTTGTCCTTTACCACCTGCTCGCCGCGGCGGCCGAAATATTTCCGAATCGATTTCTCGACGCTGGCGAAAACTTCCTCCTCGCTGAGGCCTTTCGCCTTGGCGAAGGGAGTGCCGCTTAAAAATATCCCGAGAAGCACGATCCCCTGCATGCGCTGCTCGAGAGAGGGGTCGCTGGCGATCTCGCGGGCCACCTTGACGGTGTCCATGTAGACGATTCTCGCCTTCCTGGCCCGCAGGGTGCTCCGCGCCGCCTGGGGGATATTCTCCCAAACGACCTCGGGCTCGGTCTCGGGGGACTGAATGAAGATCATCCCGCCATCGCTGAGGCCCGCGAGGGGATTCCCGGCATGGAGAGCGTTCACGTCGTTTAAAGGAATGAATTCGACCTGATACAGCTCGCAGTGGGTCCGGATGACTTCGTCCGAGATGGTCAGATAATAGGTGGTGGGCAGGCCTTTTTTCTCCGAGCCGTATTTCGGATAGGCCTGGACCTGCACTCCGAACGTCTCACCCGCGATCGTGGCGATGATTTTGTTCGTCGTCACGCTGCCGTAGCCGCCGACCGAATGCCCGCGCATCGAAAACGAACCCGGCGGGCGCAGGTCCGGGTCTTCCTTGAGATCGAGCGCGGTGGCGTGTTCGATGCCGATGGAGAAATAGCGGCGCCCCTCCCCGCCTTCCTTCATATTGTTCGCCACTTCGATCAGGTGCCCCGGCCGCACGTCGCGGCTGCCGAGGCCGGCCGAGCAGGAAAAAACCGTCGGAATTCCATCGATTTCCGGATAGCCCTCGGCTCCGATCAACCCATCGGCGAAGGCCGCTTTCGTCTCGGAGGTCAGGGGGTTCGACTGCATGTTCGGAACATCGAGGCGCTCGAGAACGGTGAACGCCTTGGTCCCCTTGAGGGCCTCGACAAGCTCGGCGCCCGGGAAGGGCCGGAATACCGTCACGTTCACGAGGCCGATCTTGACTCCCTGCCCGCGCAGGTAATCCACCGTGGCCCGGGCGGTCTCCATGTAGGAACCCATCCCGACGTAGGCGTACTCGGCGTCTTCCATCCGGTAGCTGTCGATCATTCCGTAGCGCCGGCCGGTGGCCTCAAAGAACTCCTCCATCGCGTTTTTCACGATGCCGGGGATTTTGTCGTAGAAATAGCGCTGGGCGATTTTGCCCTTCATGTAGGCATCCTGATTTTGCACCACCCCGCTCATCATGGGGTTGTTGAAATCCATCAGGTTCGCGAGCTTCTCTCCCGGAGGCCCGATATAGGATTTCATGAATTCGGGTTCGGGAAGCACGACGTTCTCGATGGTGTGGGTGGTTAGAAAACCGTCCTGAACGTTGAGAACCGGGGTTTGGCCGTCCTCGGCCACCCGGCGGGCGATTAACGCCAGGTCACCGGTCTCTTGCGCGTTGCGCGCGAAGAACATGGACCTGCCGCAGTCGGCGACGCCCATTACGTCATCGTGGCCGGCATGGACGTTGAGGCTTTGGGAGGTCAGCGCCCGCGCGCCGATGTGGAACACGACCGGGAGGCGCTTGCCGCTGATGGTGTAGAGGACTTCCTTCATCAGGATCAGGCCTTGACCCGATGTAAAGTTCGACACCCGGCCGCCGGCCACCGCGAATCCCTCGCAGGTGCTCGCGCTTGAGTGCTCGCTTTCGAGTTCGATGAAATAAAGCTTCTCTCCCCACAGATTTTCCTTCCCGTTGGCCACCTCCACCTGATACCCCTGCGCCATCGTGGTGGAACTGGTAATCGGGTAGGCGCATGCGCCCTGGGTGATATGGGTCTCGACCCAAGCCACCGTGCCCGCGCCGTCGGAGGTCGTCTCAATACCCGGGTAGGCGAAAACCTTGCCGTTGGAACCACTCATATCGATTAAACCCCCTCAGGCTGACTGGACAGGGAAACCCGCCAATCAGCGGGATAAGCACGCGAAAAAAACGCGATAAATTACAGCCTTCAACCAATATAGGACCCGCCCCTTGGCGGGCCACCCACTAAAATGAATCGAAGTGTCACTTAATCAACAAACAACAAGTAAAAATACTCCTTGATACTAGCATGATTTCTTAATACATCGAACCGGGGGAAAAAGGAAAAAGGCATTAAAATCAAATGTTAGGAGGGGTCAGGAATGTATACAATATATCTTTAGCGCGATGTTGTATTACAGGTACTCCACCCTGTATCAAAACTATTCTTCATTTCCGGAGTCATTCAGCCCCATGGGGTCGGTCACCTCCAGGCTCCCGCCAAGGCCGAACAGCCGCTTCATTTTTTTCCGGAAGCCGGGGTTGAACAATTTTGGGGCGTAATAGCGGCCCGCCGCCCTCTTGTTCACCTGGGCCAGCGTCGGATAGACATGAATCGTCTCGGCAACTTCCTTGATGTGCAACTTTTTCCGGACCGCCAGGGCGAATTCGGGGAGTATTTCCCCGGCAGCGGAGCACACGAGATCGGCCCCCAGGATCCTGCCCTTCAAATCACATACCACCTTGCAAAACCCCGTTGTCTCTCCCTCGATGATGGCGCGATCAACCCTGTCCATCGGAAAGCGAAGCACTTGGACCTCTCCCAGCGCCTCCCTTGCCTCGGCCTCCGTCATTCCCACATGGGCCGCCTCGGGGCTCGTGAAAATCGTCCACGGGACGGCATGATACGAGGCTTTTTTCTTGAGAAACGGGACCGGTATCCCGAACGGTTCGCTGAAAAGCATATTCCGGAGTGCAATACCCGCCTCATACTCGGCGACATGGGTAAACTGGTAGGCGCCGCGCACATCCCCCACCGCGTAAATTCCCGGGTTCGAGGTGCGAAGCGTTTCGTCCGTCCGCACCCCGCGCGCGGTGTATTCGACACCGGCATCGTCGAGGCCAAGACCATCTACATTCGGCTTGCGCCCCACGGCCACCAGGAGCGCATCGCAGGTAAACGACCGCGCCCCTCCGGGGGGCCCGGCCCCTTCGGGGATCCTGGCCTGGATGACGATTTCATCCCCGCGCTTTTCCACGCTCGACACCCTCACCTCGAAGTGAAGACGAAGACCGTCTTCCTCGAGCGCCCGCCGAAGGACGCCGGCCATCTCGGGGTCGAGCCGGGGCAGGAGCTTGGGCATCATCTCCAGGACCACCACCTCGCTCCCGAGGTGGTAGAACGCCTGGGCCATCTCGAGGCCAATCGGCCCCCCGCCGAGGACCGCCATCCGGCGGGGCAGCGCCTCGAGATCGAATACCGTCTCGTTCGTGAGATAGGGAACCTCCGGCAACCCGGCCACCTCGGGCACGAAGGGCGAGCTTCCGGTCGCCAGAAGAAACCGCCGCGCCCGAATACGCCGCCCCCCGACCTCGAAAATGTCCGGGCCGGTGAAGCGGCCCTCGCCGAAGATGACCTCGATTCCCATCGCCTCGAAGCGGGCGGCTTCGTCGTGCTCGCCAATATGGGCCCGGGATTCCTTCATCCGGCGCATCACCCGGGGGAAATCCACCCGCACCTCGCCGACCTTGATTCCAAACTCCCTCATGCGCCGGGCTCCGGCGGCCAGCCGCGCGGCATGAATGAGCCCCTTTGAGGGAACGCAGCCGTAATTCAGGCAATCGCCGCCCAGCTTTCCGCGCTCGACAAGGGCCACCCGCGCGCCCAACTGAGCCGCCCCGGAGGCGGCTACCAGACCGCCGACACCGCCGC
>JAPYQX010000114.1 GCA_029937135.1 Nitrospinota bacterium | reverse complement strand
GTTCGAGGCCGACCGCGAGGCCGTCGCCATGCTCGCCGGCGCGGGCATCCGCCCGGACGGCCTTGCGCGGTTCCTGAAGCGCATCGAGCGTCACGCCCCGGGCGGGGCCAAGGGCGGCTACTTCTCCACCCACCCCGCCGCACGGGACCGCGTCGCCGCGATGAGCGGCCAGAACAAATCTGGCGGAGCGAACCATTTGGCCATGACGCAAGCCGAGTGGGAATCGATCCGGGGGATTTGCGCAAACACGGGAAGCTGGTAGGGGGTGCAAGCGCGGATGGAACGTGCCGGTCCTCGAGGGCTACAGCGCCTCGATCGCGCTCGCCAAGCTCATGATCGACCTCGGCATCAACGCCAGCGAGGTGACCTACATGTCGGACAGCACGGGGCGGCTGCCCATCAAAGTCGTCATGTGACGGGTAGCGCCCTACCTACGGGATAGGGCGCTGTGGCGGGCGGGGAATGGCGAGCGTTTCCTTCACGGCATTCCCTGAAGTGAAATTCCCCGATGGGGAGGGCATCCCCAAGAATCCGCCCGTAAGTATTGGAGCAACTCTTATAACTTTCTTACAATTTCATAGCATAATTATAGCAACCCAGGAGCCCGAATGCCTCAATCTCAAATGGTGAAACAAGGAACCCCGCCCTTTCACCGCTCGAATTGGAGTAGCCAAAATGGACGCTGCCTTGAAAGCGATTTTTGAAATGACGAACAGGGAAATCGATGAAATGTGTTCGGATTTGATCGACGGTCTACAAACGGCTCAGGACATGAGAGATTTCAACGACGTTCAGTATCAACTCGATGCCGTTCTCGAGGAGCAGGATGCCCGCCGGTTTCAGATGGCGACATTTTAACATCCGTTCCGGGTGATGCGACGCCGCGGAAGCCCGGAACCCGGCTCACCAGCCGAGAACGCATGGACTGGCCCGCTCCGCCCGTTATGGTATTTTTCAAAAAAAAATCGCTGAAATTAACCGGCGGGTTTTGCGGTCCGGTTTCTTCCGCATTTTTTAACAGGGTAAATAATGCGGGATTCGGCTTGAAATAGCGCGGTTCGCAACAGCCTTTTACCCCGTCGCCGCCCGGTTTCTACTCCCCCCTCACGTTTCCGTCTCAGCACCCGCACATGACGCCGCCCAGGACGCCGAGGCCGGTCCCCACGACAAGCCAGAGCGGAGGGTTGCCCAAAAATTCGCCGCCCATGAACGTGAAGGCGACCAGAAACGCGCCCGAAAGGGCGAAAACAGCGCGAGGACCTTGGTCCAGGTTTTCATCTGAAAATTCACTCTGGAATGAAGCGCTATCGCTCAAGGGAGCTTGAGGCGGCTCGAATCGATCACGGCCTCGGCCTCGATTTCGACGAGGAAATCCGGATCGGCGAGGCGCGAGACGCCCAGCAGGGTGCTCGTCGGGGCGGGATGGGTGAAATACTCGAACCGCACGTCCTGGCAGCGGAAATACTCTTCAATATCGGTGGTGTAGGTCACCGTGCGGACAACGTCGCCGAAATCCGCGCCCGCGGCCTCTAACCCCGCCCGGATGCACTCGCAGACCTGTTGGATCTGGGCGCGCATGTCGCCCCGCCCCACCACGGCGCCGGTTTCATCGGCGGAAACCTGACCCGCGATATGAATCCGCGCATGACCCTCGCCCTCGACGACGATGACCGAGGTGTAGATCGGTTTTCCGTCGATGACGCGGGCGAACATGCCCTTTGGCATGAGGTGATGAACCTTGCTCATGGCGGTCTCCCTGAAGTGAAAAAGGAAACTGAAAAAGATAACCGAAAAAGAATACCGAAAAGGAAAGCTCGCCTGAACCAATTTCTTTTGAACGAGGCATTAAACAGTGGCCCACCACAAATCCTCCAGAGGTGAAGAATGCAATAGAATTGGGCTGTACAGCAACTCCCCCTACTTCTTCTTCCTCGTCTTCCGGATCTTCTCAAAATCCCGATACAGGAGCGCGTAATCCTTCTCGCTCATGCCCAAAGCCATGGCCTTCTTCAAGAACGAAAGCGTGGCTTTTCCGTGTGAGACCTCGGCGCCGAGGGATTTACCCAGGGCGACGGCCATGCCGAGGTCCTTGTGGAGATTATAGACGCGGGATTTGGCGTCCCATTTTTTATTGAGGATGTGTTTGGGGAAGCGGACCTCGGAGGCGTAGCTGCGGGCGTTGGCGACGTTGAAGACCTCGATCATCTGGGCAAGGTCGAGGCCGGCGCGCTCGGCCATGCGCCCGCCCTCGACGGTGGCCATGAAGCAGGAGTGGCAAACCATGTTGTGGATGAGTTTGAGGGTATGGCCCGAGCCGGTGGGGCCGAGGTGAAAGATTTTGTTGGTGAAGGGTTTGAGATAGCGGCGGGTCCGCGCGAGGGCGGCTTTGTCGCCGCCGAGCATGAGGGTGAGGGTGCCGGCGGCGGCTCCGGTTGCGCCGCCGCTCATCCCGGCGTCGAGGTAGTCAACGCCGAATTTGGCGGCGCGGCGGGCGAGGCGCTTTGTATAGGCGGGGTCGGAGGTGGTGAAGTCGTAGAGGGCGAGGCGGCTGGCGCGGCCAGTCCGGGCATTGACGGGTCTATTACTGGCGCCAGCGAGGACGCCGGCTTTGCCCTTCAAAGATTCGTCGATCTCGGGCGAGGCGGGGACGACGAAGATGATGGCGGCGCAGGTCAGCGCCATCTCGCCGGGGGGGATCGCTGTGACGTTTTTCATGCCGGAAAACGGTTTCATGGCGCGCGGGGCGGTGTCCCAAACCGCGAGGGGAAGGCCGGCGGCGGCGAGGTTATGGGCGATGCCGCCCCCCATGTTGCCAAGTCCGACGACGCCGACCTTGGGTTTTGGTTTAGATACTGGCTGGGGTTTCGGTTTGGATACTGGCCGGGCTTTCGGCTGGGCTTTTGGCGCGGGTCGTGACTTGGATTTAGGCTTTGATTTTGGCCTTAGCATGATGTGATCTCCATTATTTCAAATATTTAGGTGAATTGATATGACGTATCAGATTATATTTTAGCCGTAACAATCTGTTTCAGCGAGATATACGCATTCAAAATGGGCGATAATTCACGCTATTCTCGGGTTATCCCGCCTACGGGCTGCTCCTGTCCATGCCCTCCGCAGGAGCGGTCGTGACCGGGTCTGTGTGGAAACGTATGCGGCCCCCCTCGCCGCGCTCGAGGCGGGTGACGGCCCGCCAGGAGGCGCCGCCCCCCTCGGGGTGGTCGAGGCGGAAGTGTGCGCCGCGGCTCTCGGTGCGCTCAAGGGCGGCTGTGGCCAACAGGCGGCCCAGGAGGGCCAGATTCCGCACGGACAGGGCGCTTTCGAGCTCCTGGCCGCGTATCTTGTCCGAGCTCCGGGCCCCGTCGGCGAGGCGCATCCGGGGGATTTCCTCGCGCTCGATCCGCTCGTATTCCCTCAAAGCCTCCGAGAGACGCTTGGCGTCACGGATGGGGCCCATCTTCTCGTGGGCGAGCATTCGGCATTTCATGCGAATATCGGCCTGAAGGGGGCCCTCCCGGCGATCCATCAGATCGGCCAGCCAGGCTTGCTCCGCCTCGGGTATGGACACCTTTGGCGCGGAGGCCTTGCCCGAGGTTTTCGCCCCGGCCTTTACCTGGCCCGCCGCCGCACGGCCCGCCCGCCTGCCGAATACCAGGGAGGCCGAGAGGGCGGAGCCGCCTATCCGGTTTCCACCGTGAATTCCGCCACCCGTCTCGCCCGCCGCCCAAAGGCCCGGAACCGGAGTTTTTCCGTCGGCGTCGATTTTGAGGCCGCCCAGCCAGGTGTGGCTGCCGGGAGCAACCTCGAGAGGAGTTTTCCGGATATCGATTCCCCGGGCGAGGCAAGTTTTAAAAACGTGCGGAATCTGCTTTTGAATCACTTCCTCGGGGATTTTCGTCGCGTCCATGAAGATTCCGCCCGTCAATCCCGCGCGTCCTGCGTGAATTTCCTTGGCCATGGCGAGGATCACCTCGCTCCGCGTGCTTTTTTCCGCCGTATCGGGAAAATACCGCTTCAAAAATTCCTCTCCCTCCCGGTTCCGGAACACAGCGCCCGCGTTGATGAATCCCGTCGGATGAGGCGCGAAACCGAAAAGCTCCTCGGGAGCACAGCACATGGCCTGAAAATCGATCATTTCAATGCCCAGGAGAGGCACCCCCGCCCGAAAACCGAGCACATAACCGTCACCTGTAACCTGCGGAGGATTATCGTTGACGTAAAAAAGACCGCTACCCCCGCCTGTACATAAAATAATCTCTCTCGCCTGGTAGGATATGAGCGTGCCACGGGAATAATTCACCCCCCATGCTCCCACCACTCTTCCGTCCACTACGATCAGGTCAACGATTGCAGTGTGCGGGTGCTGCCCAATTCGCGCATCGGCCCGAAGTTTTCGAGAAAGCGTCTTGGTCACCATGTTCCCGGTGGTGTCGTAATGATGCACCGCTCTGGGGAAGGAATGGCTGGGGAACATTTTGAGATCGAGATTTCCCTGTTTGTTTAAAATAAACTCGGCGCCCCAAGCTCTCAGGTCATTCACCACATTGATGATGTCATTCACCCACACCCCGGCCAACTCGGGGTCGATGAGCTCACCGCCGAATTCGAGAATTTCCCGGAGGTGGCGGTCCGGGCTGTCCCCTTCGGCCATGGCAGCGGCGAACCCCCCCCGGGCGACCGTCGTGGTCCCGCTCGTGGCACGACCCTTTGTCGCCTGAATCACACGGACACCGGCTTCGCCGCATTCAAAAGCCGCCATGGTACCCGCCGCACCACCCCCGACAATCAGAACATCAGTCTCGAAATGATCCATAGGAGTTTCAAACGCCATCCCATATCTCCATCTTGAATAAATTCATCCCGTGAAAATGATGTCTGCACTCACCATTAATCAGGGAAGAGTTAAGCTAGCCTGCTTCAGTCATCAATTCAAGAAAAACATTTACACAGGCATCGGCAAATTCGACATCGTTGATGTGCAAATCAAATTCTTCGATTCGCCCTTTTTTTAAGTGTTTTCGCATGGATGAAACAAAGACACGATCGCTTTCCGGTTGCTTCCAAGAACCCATTTCGTGGCCATCGAGGTCGTATGTTTTTCGTTTGGTATGCTCACTATATCCACGAAGAGGAATAAGAACGGCAAACGGACCACGGGCTTCACCCAGCCTTTCGGCTACCAAGCGGCCTATTGCATCAAATTCCTCGGCATTCGTCCGCATCAGAATATTCTGGGCATTGTACCGAAAAAATTCACGCTCCCGGAATCTATCCGGGATATCGCCCACCCAAAAGTTGGAGTGATCGGTGGCGCCTGGAATCACTACCTGAGGCAAAGCGGTTTCTCCCGCAGCCTTGAGCCTCCCCTCCCCGGCGCTATAAACACCTCCGACAACCAAGTCGGTGAGTTCGTGAGTGGTTATATCAATGACACCGGCCAGTTCCCCCAACCCCGCGAGAGACTCCAGAGCACGCCCCCCCGGACCCGATGCGTGAAAATGAATCACTTCGTATCCATGCGATATCAGTTTATCCGTCACCCGATCGACGCATTCCGCCGTACCACCAAAAGAAGATACACCCACCAAAGGAGGAAGTTCCGTGTCCTCAACTTTTTTTCCGGCTCGCGCCTTGGCCATTGAGGCCACTGACCATGCGGCATTTTCCATTACGGCACGAGTAATTCTATTGATGGACAAGTCTCCAATTGAAGGAAACATGATGATATCGCTTTCGGCTACATACCACTGTACGGCGGCCGTGGCCGCGACCGGGCTGACCATCACCTTGGGGAATAGAAGAGGAAGGGACCGCATCAGGGAGCAAGCCATAGAAGACCCGTTGGCCCCGCCCAACCCGATAACACCCATGAAATCACCCGCCCGGTATTTAGCGAGAAGAACTCTCCTGCCGCCCTCAATCATCGCCTCGGCTGCGTCGGCCCGATTCATATCCGCCAAATCGCTCCACGAGTAGCCCGCGCTCCCGGCCAGTTCCCCACCCGTGACCGAAGCTCCCTCGACTCCGTGCGGCCGCAGGGAGAGGTCCACCACCAGGGGACGAACTCCTGCCCGGGAAAGGGCTTCACTGACGAATCGCGCCTCTTCTCTCTTGCTGTTCAATGTCGCCAAAACGGCGACGGCCACTTCAGGCACACTAAATGTCCTCGATCAGTTCGGTTTGAATGATGCGTCGGATGGACTATTTCTTGAGCTTTACCGATTTAAACGTCTTGGCCGAAGTCGTAACGGAGTCCTCTATTGGAAGTCTCTCCGCCGAAGAGCCACCGACGTAGCCATCGAAGCGAGGCTCGCGGTCAAGCAGGGCCTCAAAGTGCGAAGCATTCTCGATGGCCCCGCCGTGACAGGTATAGATGAGGTCCGAGTACCTTGGAGCCAGTGCGTCAAAGATCGCCGCCGCTCTTTGGGCAGTCTCGTCCGCGCTCAAAACCGTTGTCGACCCGGTCGAGCCACCTGAACTATTACCGTAATGAACGATAATGTTGTCCACACCAGCCTCGGCCATGGCGAGCGCCTCGTCGGGCGTTGTGCAAAATGCCTTGGTAAACAATCCCTTACGGCTAGCGTATCCCAGAACCTCGACCTCAAGGTGAAATCCCATCCCGGTCTCTTCGAGATCGGATCGAAACTTCCCGTCGATTAGAGCGATGGTGGGGCAATTCATCACCCCGTCAAACCCCGCGACATCGAGGCTATCAACAAAGCGGGTCATCTCCCGAGTTGGGTCCACCCCCAAGACTCCTGCGATAACGGGGCATTCCTTCACAGCTCTTAGAACAAACCTTTCCCCAAGCTCAAGGGTAATCGCATTAGCGTCCCCGATTGGAAGATAGCCGGCCATCGAACTCAGCCCCTGCATCCGGTAGTAGGCTAAATTGAATGTAGTGACGAGGTCGGCCCCACCGCGGGCGGCGAACTTGGCTGTAATCCCGCTTCCACACAGCGCATCGTAAATCGCCCGCGACGCTTCGCGCTCGGCGCGAAGACGCGTAACAATTTGATCTTTGGTAAATCTCCCAGCCATGAAATCGCTCCCAGCATCGCCCCGAGTGAGCATAGGACAAATGGACGTAACTCAAACAATATCATTGTGTTACGATGATTTTCGATTTGGCTGATCCATCCATACCCCCCCGCCTTGCAGGAGGATCCAACTTTGTGGGAAGATCGGCGGCCTGAAAGCGAACATAGGAATTTTAAAAGGTCTCTATTTCTTCGAGGAAATTTGGTGGTCCCAACCGCCCGAGCCGTCCCGCCTTCACTGGGTGGGGCGGCACGGGGCCACCTTACTACACAGTTTCCGTGTTATCCCCCTTATCGGACACCGCTTCTCCACTAGCCGGTTTCTTTCTCACCGGACGGCGCATTCCACTCACAGTGGATTTTTTCGGACCAGCAGCCCGCTTGGGAACAGGAACGCGTTTGGCAACTTGCGAGGCCGCAGGTTCTGACGAGGGCACGCCTCCCGATCCGTTCACAGGCCCTTTCGGGCTTTGAGATCTCTTTGGCCGGGAGGTCCGGCGGGATGATTTTCTCTTGGGTTTAGGGGATTGGGCCCCATCCTCAGCTTTATCCTTGCGCCCAAATTCCACAATGATATAACTTCCGCTCCTTTCGTCCTTACGAAGCTTGATATATCCCCTCTTTTGCACATCCTCCAGCAGGTTGCTGAAACTGCGGTATCCGTGAGCGCTCTCCGTAAAGGAGGGTCGCTTCCTCTTCATCGTCTCCTTGACAATAGAGGACCAGATGATCGGCACATTTTCCCGCTGGAGCGCATCAACGGAATCGAAAAGAAGGTCGAAAGCCTCTTTTTTCTGTTTCGGGAGATCGCTCTCGACCTGCGGCCTTTGGCTGTTATCCGACTCAAGATCTTCGTAGAAAATAAATTCATCACAACTCTCGGCAAGAAGATTAGAAGTCGAGCCCCTCATTCCCAAGCCGATCACGTGCTTGCCATTTTCCTTGAGTTTTGAGACGAGAGGAGAAAAATCACTGTCACCTGATGCGATGACAAAAGTCCCGATATGCTCCTTGGCGTAGCACATATCCATGGCATCAACGACCAGGCGGATATCAGCCGAATTTTTGCCCGTCACCGAGCGGTGAGGGACTTCAACCAGTTCGATTCCAGCCTCGTGCAGGGCGTCCTTGAATTTCGAGAAACGGGACCAATCGCAATACGCCCGTTTCATCACAACCTTTCCTTTTTCGACGAGCCGGGCCAATACCCGTTGGATGTCGAATTCTGTCCGCGAAGAGCGTGTAAATCCTCGCGCGAGGTTTTCAAAATCAATGTAAAGCGCAATTCCGTCATTAAAATCAGCCATAATTCTCCCATTCATGGGACCGAACACCTTATTCCATGGGCCCCGAAAGCAAAAACAACCCCTCCCCGGCGGTAAACCGGCACCGGTGGAAACCGTCAATAATCCCCGAAAGTCTAACCAATCCTTTGGCTAACTGCGATCTGCTGACCTGCCCCCAATAGTAGTACCACTAGCTACGAGAGTTTTGGAACCATGGAC
>JAPYQX010000474.1 GCA_029937135.1 Nitrospinota bacterium | reverse complement strand
TCATACACTTCAGGTTTCTTGCCCGAAGGTCTTATTGTACAGTGAGCAGAAAATCTGTGTGCGCCAGGAGTGTCCGTGCGCCATCATTCGAGAAATTATTCAATTGATATCATTCGCAGAAGGTGTGACACAATGTCATTTCAGGAAATGTACTTCAATTTTTCGGATCCAAAAACCTGATATTGGCAACAGCTTTTGAAGTAATGGCCATTTATTATTTCCTGTTGTTTCTTAATCATGAGAATTTAATGTTAGTTCTTGTGGTTGCGCCGCTTACTATGCTTGCAATAGTAACTCGAGCAGAAACATTGGTGGTCATATGTGATTTAAAAAACCTATACCCTGTACCATAGTACAGAGTCAACCTGCGGTTTCGCCGGCCAGGGCTGATCGGCCGGAGCCGGCCGGACTCAGCTTCCGTTCAGACGCCGGTAGGCTTTCTGCATGATGAGCGCGTCGTATTCGAGCGCCGGGCTCTCGCAAACCACCCGCCCCGAGGCGCCGAAATCAATCAGCGCCCGGAAGAGATCCTCGTAGTTCATGTCCGAATCATCGAGCTCCAGATGGTGCGCTTCGCCTTTTTCGGTATAGGCGATACCCGAAAGGTGGATGTGCATCGAGGCGAGCGCTTCCTCGCCCATCTTGTTTTTCATCAACTCGAGCTGGCCCGCGAACTCATCGTAGGTATTATTCGCTCCCGCCGTCCGTGCATGAATGTGCGCGAAATCGATGGTGATGCCGGTATTCTTTTCCTTGAGCGTCTCGCCCATGTCGCACAACTCGGCGAGCGATCCGAACTGGCTCTCCTTGCCGGTCGTTTCCGGGTCGAGCCGGACCGGACACCCATCCTTTTCCAGAATATCGGCCAGCTCGCCAATCTGTTTTTCCATGAATGCGTAAACCTCGGCGGGATCGCGCTTTTGATAAAACCCCGGATGAAAACAAGTGCCGTCGCCGCCGCAAGCCTCGAGCGCCCGCGCGGTATCGAGTACGCGCTTCCGGCTCGCCTCGACCTTTTCCTCTTCCATCGAGTAAAGATTGATGTAGTAGGGGCCATGCGCGGTGACACGGACTCCGGTTTCCTTCTGTGCCGCCATCACCTCATCGCAGGTCTCGGGCCTGATGCGCACCCCGTGGACAAACTCCATTTCGTAGACGCCCAGGCCTAGCTCGTGCAGCCGGCGCACCGCCCCGGGGTGGCTCTTCGGGTTGGTAGAATGGGGCACGCCTCCTACGCCGAAGAAAATCAAATCGCTTTTTTTGGGTTTCGCGTTCACCCGAATCGGGCCATCGTAAATTCGGCCTTTGGGCTTTTCTTTGGGGACCCCGGGCTTCCAACCCATCACATTGACGGGGGCTTTTTTCTTTTCCGCCGCGGGTTTCTTAGTAGCAACCGTCTTTTTTGATGTATTTTTTTCCGCAACAACTTTTTTCGCAACAGCTTTCTTTGTGGTTTTTTTCGACAGCGCTTTCGCAGCCTTTTTTTTCGTGGGCACGGCAGTCTCGCTCAAGGCTATGGATTATCGGGGAAAGTCCCGGGAGCCTGAAATAACATACCAAAAACTATTTCGGCGCACACCGGCGAATTTTTTCCGGCGATTACCGTTCCTCTTCCAGCCATTCGTTCAACTGTGCGATGAGTTCCTTTCGGCCCCACCCTTTTTCGGCGCTGGTGAGGATCGGCCCGGACCAGCGGCC
>JAPYQX010000113.1 GCA_029937135.1 Nitrospinota bacterium | reverse complement strand
TCGCCGCTCGGTTTGAAATTCTCGCGTTGCGAAGGAGAAGGGGAGGATTTTACCTGATGGGCGGCGAGCCGCCGGCTGGCGGCGTCCGATGTCCCGTCGAAAGAGAATATGCCATTCATCTTCGGTCCCCAAAAAAAAGAGGCTCCCGGCCCATATCGTAATATGAGCCGAAAGCCTGATTTTCAATCGATCCGGGCTATTATTTTCCCGTTAAAGAGTTGATGAGCTTGGTGTAGCCCAGGTATCTGCCGGGCCGGGTTTTGTCGTAATCCGTACCGATCATGCTGTTCATGGGCATTCCGATGCTGCGCATGAAGCGCTTGTAGGACTTGTGCTTCATCAGCTTTGCGAATGAATCCTGCAGGAATTTCATCCGATCAGCCGGTAGGCCCGCAGGTGCCATGAAAATGCGGTCCATCCGGAAGCCCGCCTCCGGGTGTCCCAGATCGCCGAGGGAGGGTACGTTCCCAAAATCGGGGTTGATGGCGACGACGCGGCCAAAGCGCTCGATGGCTTCATCGAGGCGGCCTTGTTTCATCGAAATGACACCCAGGCTGCTATGAGCCTCGGCGAGCTTCGGGTCCAGCCTCGCCGCCTGCACAAAACTCGCCGCCGCTTCGTCGAGACGGCTGACCGCCAGATGCGCCTTGCCGAGATTTAAATGCGCGTTGGGAAAATCGAGATTGATGGAAATGGATTTCTGGAATGACTCGGCCGCTTCGTCCGGCTTGCCCTGCATCTGAAGCGCGAGCCCCAGAATATTATGAATATTGGCTTCGAGGCGGGCGACGCCGCTCCCGCCGCCCGCCTTTCGAGCCTCTTCCAAGAAGGCCAATATTTTTTTAAAGGCCGCCTACGCCTCGGCGAACTTGCCCGAGTTGAAGTGGCCGATTGCCGCATCGATGGCGGCGTCAAGCGGGCCTTTATCCGGGCTCTGGTGCTGCCCGCCCCTCGAACGCTCGTCCGGCGGACTCACCTCGCCCGCCCGCACAAAATACCGCCAAAAACCTCATTGCAGCATGATCGGCTCAACTGCATTTTCAAGGCTCTCATGATCGCCGGGGGGTTCGGGGCGGAGGGTGGGCGGGTGTGGTCCTCCCAACGGAGGTCCACCGCTCGGGGGTCCACCACTTGGGGGTCCATCCTTCGGGGAGCCCCGGCTCGGGGGTTCACCCTTCGGACGGCCACAGCAAGTATAATTCTAAAATGAAACAAATACCCTCACGGAATTCTATTTCGTTTTTTTTTCGCCAATAGCCGGGACTTGGTTCACTAAACCGGAATTTCGATCATGCGTCCGGAAGATGAAACTCGCCCATTCTCATAGAAGCGAAAAGCGGAAACCAAAAAGCAAAAAACCCGCGCCGCAGCTATTAAATTTGCGGCGCGGGTTTCCGGTTTCGCCGGAATTCGCTTTATTAGAGAAGCTAACCCGTGTATTCGAGAATATGGAGACCGAGGCCCCAGCGGTCGGCCATGTAGATCAGGCCGGTTTCCTTATCGACCTGGACATCGTTGCTCTGGGGGCAGCAGCGCTCCTTCGTCCCCTCGGGGATGTAGTAGCCCACCTCCTTGGGACTGAAGGGACTCGACCAATCCACGATCCGCAGACCAGCGTTGAACCAGCAGATGTACATCAGGTCGTCCTTCGTCATGTCGAGCCAGACATTGTGCGCCCCGTAGCGCGAGCCCGTCTGCGACCATTTTTTATCGACGGGACGCATCTCGATGGGATCGGTTTCGTGGGGCATGAAGGTTGAGACCGGAATCGGATTGTTGATGTTCCGCATATCGTAAAAAGTCACGAAGGCGGGCGGATGGTCGCAGTTCACCGTCGTCGTCTCGTGCGTCACGATGGCGAACTCCGAGCCGTCCGGGACAAGGAAGGTGTGATAGCAGCCCGGCCAGCCGTGGGTCTCGTGCGGGTTCTGACGCCACATGAACTCGGGCTTGGCCGGGTCGGTGAGGTCGAACATCACGATGCCGCTGTCCCAGTAGCCGCAGGTGACATAGTTGCCAAAGGGATTTCCTTCGTGAATCCACGCGCCGTCGCCGACGATCTCGGGGTCCCAGCTGGGCGACTCGCCATCCTTCTGGCCCTCGAGCCAGCCGAGGCCGATGAACTCGGGCGCCCAGGGGTCCTTCATGTCGTGGACGAGGAGCACCTTCCCCTTGTAGCCGTCCCTGAAGCCTGAGCTGTACATCAGCTTTCTCTTGCGGTCGTAGATCGGGCGATGGATGCCGAACCCGTCCACCTCGACATAGTTGATGAATTTCGGGTGCACGGGGTCGGTGTTGTCGAAGATGCGCAGGCCGCCGACGACCTCGGGGTCGTCCTTGAAACTGGGCCTGATCTCGCTGTTCGTGATGAGAACCTCGTCGTTGATCCGGAGCACCTTGTGCGTCCGGGCGGCGGGGCTGTCCGTGATCTGGTTGACGATCTTCGGATTCGCCGGGTCCTTCACGTCGAGGATCGTCATGCCGTCGTGGCCGTTAACCCCGGAGGCCGCCACATAGCAATAGCCGCCGCCCACCTGTATCTGAAACGCGTCGCCCCACCCGTTCAGGTCGGAATGGGCGACCAGCTTGACGTTGCTGCTCTCCTCGGGCCAGGGCTCGGTGAGCTGATGATCGACGCCGATATAAGCCTCGGGCCCGCCGCCCCTGATCGGCTTGGGATTGTAATAAGGTCTGGACATTCAATTTTCCCCTTTCTATGAGTTCGTTGAAAAAAATCGGAAATTACCCATACTTTCAGCCATCACGTCTCCGGTCATCACATTCCGTCATGACGCCCTGCGGAACAATTTCTTGAATTGATCGGACGATGCAGGCGGCGTGCCAGCCACCGCCATATTTTCTTCCACATGAGCACTCTGCCGCATCCCCACGAGCGCCACGCCGACCCCCGGGGCGCTCCGCGTGAACTGAATCGCCCGCTGGGCGTCGGTGTCGAAGCCCGGAAAAACCTCGGCCAATACCGGCGGAAGACCCGAGGCCGCCCTTCCCTGCAGGATCGATCCGCTGGCCATCACCGAAACACCCAGGCGGGCCGCCGCGGCGAGAAAACTCACCGTCTCGCCCCCCACCCTTTGGTTGGGCCTCGAAAACGCCTCGGGCATCCCCACGTTGAGCGGGAGCTGCACCATCCTGAAATGGTGATCGGCTCCTCCCGCAACTGCCGCGCAGGCCAACACCCCCTCGAGAGAGAGATACTCGCTCTCATCCTCGCCAGCCCGGAACCCCGCCCAGGTGGCAACGCCGTGGCAGCCGATCTTTCCCTCCCCGGCCACCTTTTCGAGTTCCGAGAAAGCCGCCGTAAGGCGCTCCGCGAAAATCTCCCGGGAGACTTCCTGAAGCTGGGTTTCCGGGTTGTGGACATAGTATACATCGACCACCTCGACACCCAAATTCGCTAGGCTGGCCTCGAGCTCGTGGCGCAGGTAGCCGGGAGTTATGCAGTGGCAATTCGCGACGATATCCTCCTGGCCGCAACAGCCCGGATCGAAGTAGGTCCGCGCCAGATAGTCCCTGAAATCATCGGCGCCGGCCGGCGGGGAGCCATCAAAGGGTAAGAACCCTCCTTTTGTCGTCAAAACTATCTGCTCGCGGCTGACTTGTCCGGAATCGAACAAGGCGGAAAGCGCCTCCCCGATGCTGCGCTCGCTTCGCTGAAACCGGTAGTTGATCGCGCTGTCGATGACATTGCACCCGGAGCGGACCGCCAGGGCCACCGACTCCCGGTAGGCAGTGTCGGTCTCCGAGTCAGCTTCTCCGAGATAGGTGCCGATTCCGATCGAGGACATCCAAAGCCCGCCGATATCGCGGAAATGCCCTTCGTTTCGGGCGAACGAACCCCGAAAAGCGGCGGTGCCCCCGGAGGTGGCCTGGCCAGAATATACCAATTTAAATTCTCCAGAAAATGAAATCTATTTCGGCGAGGCCATATTACACCCTATCCATTCCGGGGGCGATCCGTTTGGAAATTTCGGCTCCCCGCATGTCAACCCCACCGTTTTGTCTTGACATCTCCCACCCTTCATTCCGATACTTCCCCTATCAGATATATTCAAGGAAGCGAGTTGGCCACCTCTTGTGTACCGGGGGAATTCGGAGCGTTGGCGAGGTTTCCCCCTTCGGCCAGAAGCGCTGGTTTCCGGGAGATCGTGAATGGAAGTTTCACTGAGCATCAACGGCGAAGTGCGTTCCTTCGATGTCGAACCAAGGACCCTGTTGGTCCACCTGCTCCGCGATCACGCCAAGCTGACCGGCACGCATGTGGCCTGCGAAACCTCGATCTGCGGCGCCTGCACCGTGCTCCTCGACGGCCAGGCCGTAAAGAGTTGCACCGTCCTCGCCGTCCAAGCGGACGGCTGCGAGGTGACAACCATCGAAGGCTTCGCCGAGGATGGGAAACTCCATCCCATCCAGGAACAGTTCTGGGAAAAACACGGCCTGCAGTGCGGCTTCTGCACACCGGGGATGATCCTCACCGCCTATCAATTGCTCGAGCGGAACCCCGACCCCTCCGAGGCGGAAATCCGCCGCGGCATCGACGGCAACATTTGCCGCTGCACGGGATACCAGCACATAGTGGACGCGATTCAGGCGGCCGCCGTGGAACTTGGGAAAAAATAGGGCACGAACGAAACGGACCGAGGCAACAGAAAAATGGCCAAAGCGCCGGCAGCACCTAAATTCATCGGCTCTCCCATCAAGCGGCGGGAGGACCCCAAGCTCCTCCGGGGCCTCGCGCGCTACGTGGACGACATCGATCTGCCCGGAACGCTCCACATGGCGATCGTGCGAAGCTCCTTCGGCCGGGCCGGCATCCGGAGCGTCGATATCAATGCCCTGACCGATCTGCCGGGCGTGGTGGCTGTCTATACCGCCGCCGATCTCGAGGGCGTGGGCCCCGTCCCGGTGTCCGGCCTCGTGCCGGACGCGAGGGTCCCCGTCCAGCCCGTCCTGGCGAACAAGGAAGTGAGATTCGCGGGTGAGCCCGTCGCGGCCGTCATCTGCGAGACCCGCTACGGAGCGGCCGACGCGGCCGCCCTCGTCGATGTGGACTTCGAGCCCAAGGAAGCGGTGGTTGACCTCGAAAAGGCCCTCGCACCGGGGGCCCCGAAGGTGCATGAGGACTACGACGACAACGTCGCCTTCAACTGGGAGCTCGTGGGCGGGGATGTCGAAAAAGGCCTTGCCGAGGCCGACGTTATCGTCAAGCAAAAGATCGTGAACGGCCGGGTCGTTCCTCTCGCCCTCGAGACGAGGGGGGTTCTGGCCAGCTACGACCCCGGTGAGGAAAAACTCACCCTCTGGTCCTCCACCCAGGTCCCCCACAAGCTCAGGACCCACATCGCCGATCAGATCGGCATGGCCGAGAACCGCGTGCGCGTCATCACCCCCGAGGTCGGCGGCGGCTTCGGCAGCAAGCTCAACATCTACCGCGAGGAGGCGCTCGCCGCCTATATCTCGCGCGACCTGGGCCGGCCCGTGAAGTGGATCGAGTCGCGCTCGGAGAATTTCCTCGCCACCATCCACGGGCGCGGGCAGATGGGCGAGGTCGAGATGGGCCTCATGAAGGACGGCACCCTCATCGCCCTGCGCTACACCGTCCTTGCCGACTGCGGGGCCTACTACCAATACCTGACGGTGGCCATTTTCACCCTCACCGGCCTCATGATTCCGGGCCCCTACAAGCTCCCCAACGTCGAGATGAAGGTGACCGGCGTTTTCACCAACAAGATCGCCACCGACGCCTATCGCGGAGCCGGGCGGCCCGAGGCCACCTACGTCCTCGAGCGCATCATGGATATTGCCGCCGCCGAGATCGGAATGGACCCGGCCGAGATCAGACGGAAAAATTTTCCCGCGAAATCGGAGTTTCCCTTCGCCACGGCGGCCGGGCTCTCCTACGACAGCGGCGACTACGCCGGGGCGCTCGATAAAGCGCTCGAGAACGCTGGCTACGCCGATATGCGCCGCGAGCAGGTGGAGGCCCGCAAGGAGGGCCGCTACCTCGGCATCGGGCTCTCCACCTACGTCGAAGTCTGCGGGATGGGCCCCTCGGCGGCTCTCGGCGGCCAGGGCTGGGAGAGCGCCCGGGTGCGCGTCGAGCCGGGCGGCAAGGTAACCGTTTTCTCGGGAGCCTCCCCCCACGGCCAGGGCCAAAAAACCTCCTTCGCCCAGCTTGTCGCCGACGGGCTGGGGGTCGATATCAACAACATCGAGGTCATCCACGGGGACACCGACACCGTCCCCTTCGGAGTAGGCACCTTCGGCAGCCGCGGAACGGTGGTCGGCGGCTCGGCCGTCGTCATCGCCTGCGACAAGGTGAAGGAAAAAATGGCCCGCTACGCGGCGATGAAACTCGAGGCCGACGCCTCGGACATCGAATTCGCCGGCGGGAAAGTTTATGTGCGAAGCGCCCCCGAAAAATCGGCGGATTTCGCCGAAATTGCGGGGCTGGCCTACTCGGCGATGGAACTCCCGCCGGGGACCGATCCCGGCCTCGAGGAGACCCACTTCTTCGAGCCGCCGAACTTCACCTTCCCCTTCGGCGCTCATGTTGTCCTGGCCGAGGTGGACCCCGCCACCGGCGATGTGAAAATCCTGCGCTATGTGGCCGTTGACGATGTGGGCAACCAGATCAACCCGCTTCTGGTCGCGGGTCAAATACACGGCGGAATCGCCCAGGGCGCCGGCCAGGCGCTTGAGGAGGAGATTCTCTACGACACCGGCGGCCAGCTCATCAACGGCTCGCTGATGCACTACTCGCTGCCCAAGGCGGGTCTTTTCCCGAGGTTCGAGCTCGATCACACCACCACCCCGACCGATGTAAACCCGCTCGGCGCAAAGGGCGTCGGCGAGGCCGGCACCATCGGCTCAACGCCCGCCGTGGTGAACGCCGTCGTGGACGCGCTCTCCCCCTTCGGGGTCCGGCATCTGGACATGCCCGTGCGGCCCGAGCGCATCTGGCGCGCGGCCGCTGCTAAGGGGGAGCAGGGATGATTCCCAGCGCGTTCGAGTACCTGAGGCCCGAAACCCTCGAGGAGGCGATCCGGCTTCTTCAGGAGAACAGCGAGGAGGCGGTCCTTCTCGCCGGAGGGCACAGCCTCATTCCCATTCTCAAGGCCCGGCTCGCCCAGCCGGGAATCCTCATCGACATCAGCCGGATTCCCGGCCTCAAGGGAATCGGCCGCGAAGACCAAGCCCTCCTCATCGGCGGAATGACGACCCACCACGAGATCGAGAGCGATCCGGAGGTGAACGAGGTTTGCCCGCTTCTGGCCGAGACCGCCTCACTGATCGGAGACGTTCAGGTGAGAAACCGGGGGACAATCGGCGGCAGCCTCTCCCACGCCGACCCCGCGGCCGACTATCCGGCCACGCTGATCGCCCTCGACGCCGAATTCGTTGTCACCGGGCCGGACGGGGCGCGCTCCTACCGGGCCGAGAACTTCTTCGAAGGACCCTTCGACACGGCGATGGAGGAAAATGAAATTCTCACCTCCATCATTGTCCCGGCTCCCCAGGGGAAGATCGGCGGCGCCTACTGCAAGGCGGCCCAGCAGGCGAGCGGTTTCGCCGTTTGCGGGGTGGCGGTCACTGTCATGCTCAGCGACAACGGACAAATCGAATTCGCTAGCATCGGCATTACCGGCGTCTCCGCATCGCCCTACCGGGCGAGCGGCGTCGAGAGCGCCCTCACGGGTCAGGCACCCACCGCCGAGACCATTGAAGCCGCCGCGGACCGCGCCACCGAGGACATCGAGCCAATCGAAGACCTCTACGGCTCAGCGGAATTCAGGGGCCACCTGGCCCGGGTGTGGACAAAACGCGCCCTCGAACAGGCCGTTAAAATGGCGGGCTCATGACCGGCGGCTCCTCCCTGATTCCCTCGTTTCCCTTCGTCGAACGCCATAACCGGCTCCTGATATCGGACCTGCGCGCCTTCGGCGATTCCGACTGGAAGCGTCCCAGCTATTGCCCAGGGTGGACGGCCGCCCACGTCATCGGCCACATGACCCTGGGGGCCGTTTTTTATGCCCATGTCGTCCGGGCCGGAGGAGAGGGAATCCTCACGCCGCCGTTCGGCGCGAAGGACATCCCCGAATTCAGGGCGCTCCGCGCTAGCAAGATGGAGGAGCT
This sequence comes from Nitrospinota bacterium, assembly GCA_029937135.1. GTDB lineage: Bacteria > UBA8248 > UBA8248 > UBA8248 > UBA8248 > UBA8248. Next base: position 400 of record JAPYQX010000113.1, on the reverse strand, counting down.
CGTCGCCCTCCCCGGCGAGGCGCGCGTTGATCGCTTCGAGGAGGAAGCCGAAGCGCTCCAGACAGGCTTCGCCGCCATCCCCGAAGCGGATCTGCTCAAAAACGCCTGGCACCCCCGTTGCCCCACTCCGATCCGGTATTTTCCGGGCCAGCGATTCTACGAACTCATTCTCCACGAGTGGGACATCAAGAACGAACCGGCCTCCTCCATCATTCCCGAAGGACTCGATCACGGAATCGATATTCTCAAGGAGCGGCTGCCGTTTTTCTACAACCAGAGCCCCGACCCCGCCCTCGAGGGCATCCTGCGGTTCGAGACCACCGGCCCGGCGCACACCTGGGACATTGAGATCAGGGACCAAAAGGCGGCTCTGCGGCCCATCGCCAACGGCTCCGCCGAC
>JAPYQX010000112.1 GCA_029937135.1 Nitrospinota bacterium | reverse complement strand
ATATGGGTGTGAGCGTTCACCAGACCGGGGATGAGAACGGCGGCGCCGAAATCGGTGTCAGAGACCGGTTGACCAGCCGGACGAATCTCCTCCGCCGGCCCGACCGCTTCGACGCGGGCGCCACGGGTGAGGACCGCGCCGTAGCGAATCGGAGGCCCCTTGACCGGGCAAACGAGATCAGCCCGCCAGATATTTTGGAACCGGGAGGAGGGGGGGGCCGCGCGGGTGCCGTTTCCCTGGCCGCTAGCGGCGTCCATGGAATCTGCGGGGCCGCAAGAAGCTGACGCCCGAGCCGGACTTGTATGCGTAGGCCGCGCGCCGGAGGCTGGCGATATCGTGTTCCCAGCGCCAATCGTTCAGTTGGAGGTGGTTTTTAAGGCGCCGGCTCTCCCAGGCGTACAGGCAGACGTAGACGAACAGCACCACAATCCCCAAGCCGGGGAGCGACACCGCGAGAGCGATTCCGATAATCACGGCAAGCGCGTACGCCATCAAATCAGCTCATAGAAAAAATTCCGCCGCCGGGGGGTAAATCCCGCCGCCACGGCCATCCGGTGAAGATCGGCCTCGTTCATGCAAAACACAGTACCCGCCGAACTCACCACATTCTCCTCGAGCATTGTCGAGCCCATGTCATTCGCCCCAAAGCGCAGGGAAAGCTCGCCGACCTTCATCCCCTGCGTCACCCACGAGGACTGTACGTTGTCGAAATTGTCCAGGTAGAGGCGGCTGATGGCGAGCATTCGCAGGTACTCACTGCTTCCCGCGGCCGGTGCCTTGAGGGCCGCCGAGCCGTCGTTCTGAAACGTCCAGCAGATAAACGCGGTGAAGCCGCCGGTTTCGTCCTGAAGGGCCCGGAGGCGGTCCAGATGCTCGATCCGCTCTTCGGGGGTCTCGACGTGGCCGAACATCATCGTAGCCGAGGTGCGGAGGCCGAGCCGGTGGGCCTGGCGCATCACGTCGAGCCATCCGTCCGTGTCCACCTTGAGGCGGGCAATCTTGCGGCGCACGCGGTCCACTAGTATCTCGCCGCCGCCGCCCGGAATCGAATCGAGGCCCGCCGCCCGCAGCCGGGCGATCACCCGCTCGTAGGGCATGTCCTCGAGCTTTGAAATGTGATGAATTTCAGGAGGGCTCAGGGCGTGGAGGTGGATATCCGGATACTCCGCCTTCATCCACCGGAACAAATCCTCGTACCACTCGATCCGCAGGTCGGGGTGATGCCCGCCCTGGAGGAGGACCTGATGGCCGCCGGCGGCGTAGAGGCCGTCGAGTTTCCCGCGTATCTGATCGCGCGAGAGGACGTAACTCTCGGGATGGTCCCCCGGCGGGCGGTAGAAAGCGCAGAATGTGCAATAGACATCGCAGACGTTCGTATAGTTGATGTTCCGATCGATGCAGTAGGTGGTAAAACCCTCGGGGTGTTTTCGGGCGCGAACCTCGTCCGCCGCCGCGCCGAGGGCGGTGAGGTCCCCCCCTTCGAGCAGCGCGAGGCCCTCCTCGCGGGAGAGCCGCTCGCCCGCCGCCCCTTTTTCAATCGCCTCATAAAACGCCGTTGTCGCCGTGATCATCTCATCCCTCTAAACACAACCTATGGCCGCATCCTCCAGCCGCGAACTCTGGCCGCGAACTCCGGCCGCTAAAGTCCCGGCTTGAATACCGCCCGCTACGGTCTCGATTACATAGCCTCGATTATAGCCACGGTCTCGATTATAGGAGGATTTTCTCACAGCCGCGATCCCGGGCCGGGCGGGGAGCTCCACAGAACTCCGCCGCCTCAACTTCCACCGGCCTGAATCCCCCTGGCGTCATCGATAGTACGGATGACGATGGGCTCGGAGCGGTTCCGGACGGTGATTTCGTGCCGGGGAAAGCCGGAGGCATCGAACCCCGCGGACTCGGCCGCCTGGGCCGAGACGATAAGCTGGCAGTTATACTCCTTGGTGAGATCCTGGAGCCTGCTGGCGGTGTTCACCGTGTCGCCGACGGCCGTCAGGTAAATCGCCTCCCCACGGCCTATCCGGCCGACCACCGCCGGGCCGGTGTGGATGCCGATGCCGATCCGCAGCGGAGCGTCCATCTCCTCGGCCAGGCTTTCGTTCATCTCCCTGAGCCCCTCGGCCATCGCCCCCGCAGCTATGATCGCCTGCCGGCTCCCCTCCTCAGGGCTCGTGTCCATCCCGAACAGCGCCATCACCCCGTCCCCTACGAATTGGTTGACGGTGCCGCCAGCGCCGTCAATCGCATCGCCCATCACCTCGAAGTAGCGGTTCAGAAAGAAAACCACATCGTAGGGAAGTTTTTTCTCGGAAAAGGTGGTGAACCCCCGGATGTCGGCGAACAGGACGGTGATCTCACGGTCCTGCCCCCCGGAATAGCCGGGCTGGCTCGCTCCGGCGCCCGCCTGGGCTGTGTGAGGGAGCACCGGGTAGACCGAAATCTCCTCCACAGGCCAGGTCTGGCAGGCCAGCCGGACATTCGGCGGAGCGCCGATGCGATCAAGGACCCCCTGCTCCGACGGGGAGGCCGCCTCCAGTCCCTCGAGCCCCTTGAGCACCCGGACCCGGCAGGTCGAACAGCGCCCCCGCCCGCCGCACACCGAGGCATGGGGAATCCCCGCCTCGCGGCTCGCCTCGAGGACGCTCGCCCCCACCGGGGCGAGAATTTCCCGCCCGCCAGGGTAAATGATGCGCACCTTCGCGCCGTGATTTTCACGGGCGCAACGCACCCCCCGGGCGGCCAGCACAAGCGCCAGCAAGAGGACGTACCCGTACCAGACCCCGTCGATCACCTGGATGATAAACGCATTCTCCGCCCGGCCCGGCGCCCTTGCCGCCTTTACCATCTGCGCCGTCCAGCCGGGAAGCTGGTTCAGCCGGGAGATCTCCCGGCCCGCCTGACTGAACCCGAGCAGCGCCATAACCACGAGAAGGACCGCCGCCGTCAACAGTGCAGGGAACCATCTCGGGTACCAGGGCTTGAGCCTGAGCCAGTAGTGGAGGCCGAGGCAGCCGTGCCCCCAGGCGATGACCAGCAATAACGCCTGCTTCGCCCCGATGGCGGGAACCCATATCCAGTAAAGGAGAATCAGCCGCTCGTAGGATTCCTCCGCCCCAAACCATTCGTAAGCGAGCCGCGTCCCGATCACATGGGCGATGAGGATCAGCGGAATCGACAGCCCGAGGATAATCTGCACCGCCTCCCACACCGGCATCCGCAGATGAGGCCTGCGGTAGATCGAAACCAGCGCCAGCGTCAGATGGACGGTGAGCGAACCATAAAGAAGAAAAGTGCCGGGCCAGCTGCGCCAAAAGGAGAGGAACCACCACCGGCCCGCGTCCATCGCCCCGATCGAAATCAGGCCAAGCGTGTGATTGAGCATGTGGGTGGCGACAAAGACAAAAACGATCAGCCCGGCCCAGAGCCGGACCCGGCGAATCGTGTTTCCCGCGGGCCGCGCCGCCTCTCCGGGACGCGACGCTCCCACTTGTTCCCGGTGCTGCCCTCTCACAGCATCAGCCATGAAAACCGAGTCTCCCTTAAGAACAAATTCAGAACGCCCAGTAAAACACAGAACCCCGGAAATCGAGAACGCGGCGAAATCAACTTCCGCCGCCCGAAAGTTGACAAAATCCAACATAAAGACTAATTACTCTCAATAGTTGTTTAAACTCCCTCTCAACCGATTACGACACCGGTTTCGGTACTGATTACCGATCAAATGCCATCAGATCAGTCGGCGCCCCATGCCGGCTCTGCCCCGGAGGGGACTTTATTCCATCCGTCCTCCCCCGCCGGGGCGATCTGAGAGAGCCATTCACCCCAAAACTTTCATCTTCTATTTTATAACAATATTTTTCGGCCAAAATAACTATAAGCTGTTGTTTTCAATATACACAACTATAAATCTTGACTAACAATCGCAAATAGTATATACATTAGATATACTTTTTATCTCATACATGAGGCACGCGATGAGCACGCAGATCGGTAAATGGGGAAACAGCCTCGCGGTGCGGATACCCGCCGCCCTGGCCGGACAGTTCGGGCTCAAAGACGGCTCCCCGGCCGAGATGGTGGCGGGCGAGGGGGGAATCCTCATCCGCAAGGCAGGCTATACAATCGACGAGCTACTGGAAGGCATCACCCCCGAAAACCTCCACGGAGAAATCACCTCCCGTCCCCTCCGGCGCGGCGAGGGTTAGCCGGTGGTAAAAAGCGCCGCACCGCCCGAGCGCGGGGATATCGTCTACCTCAATCTCGACACCCCATCCTGGCACGGCCGCATCGGGCCTCGATCAGGTGGCCACCGATCGGGTGGCGCGGGCGCCACCGGGCACGGAGAGCGCGGCCCCGCCCTTGTCCTCTCGCCCGCCGCCTACAACAGCGCGACCGGCCACCTCCTCGCCTGCCCCATCGTCCTCGAGGCGCTCGGCTACCCCTTCGAGGTGGCACTTCCCACAGGCACCGGCGTCGCCGGCGTCATCCTCTCCGACCAGCCCACCCGCCTCGACTGGCGCGCCCGCCGCGCCGACTTCGCCGCCCGCGCACCAAAATCCACTATCGAGGAAGTTTTAGGAAAACTCGGCGCGGGGTTGGATTGAGGCCCGTCCGGGCCGAGGGTGATTTTTAATCCATCTTGAGGCGGCGGCACATAGTATTTCGCCGATCACGCAAGATCGTGGGGTAGGAGTTCAAAAAAATGGAAAAAATATTAGCAAAAATCTAGTCACTGCTGGAGTCATAACTGTGGCGCTCACTGTGCTATTGGTCATCATGAGGTCAATCACGGACATGACTCTGATTGTCAACATAACCGTAGCATTGATCGCGATCTTCTCTTTTTATCATGGGGTCTTGCTATACGGTTTGGGCAAGATGTTCTTATTTGTCGGGGCGATCTCCGTCATCAGCTGGTCTTATGAAACATTGAGCATCTTTACGGGCTTCCCGTTCGGAAATTACGACTATACCGATCTGCTCTTGCCAAAACTGGGCTTGGTGCCTGTGTTGATAATGCCGGCTTATTTTTCGATGGGTTATCTCTCCTGGATAATCGCATCAATCTTACTCGATAAGAGAGATTCATCTGCTAAAGGGCCTGATGTTCTCTTGCTCCCTATCATCTCCTCTTTCATCATGGTGATGTGGGATATCTGTATGGATCCCTACAATTCCACCATAACCAAATACTGGATATGGAAGGAAGGAGGGGCATATTTTGGGGTCCCCTTTATGAATTATCTGGGTTGGTACTTGTGTGTAATTACGTTCTATCTGGTCTTCGCTCTGGTGATTCGAGCGGATAAAAGTAATAGCGAAAATCCCGTTTTCATCAGCAACCGTGCGTTCTGGGTCTTGCCCGTATTGTTGTATGCGTCCCGGACAATAGAGTACTTTGGGCATCTCTTCAGGGAGAGCGTTGAGGTCGTCGCCGAAAACGGGCATGTCTACTGGACCGGGGATATTTTCGGAACGCTAGCTTTAATGTCAATCTTTACAATGAATTTTATGTCATTCCATGAAATTGTAAGAGTGGCGAAAACGCGGGGCTGTGTTGGAGTAGGCTCTTAATCCATCTTGAAGCGGCGGCGCAGCGCGAGAAGAAAGAGAGCGAACAGGGAAATTGTACTCAGGGATTGAATCGTTCCGATCAACTTGATACCCAACCCACAGGAAACACCGGCGGCTGGCAACTTCCATATTTCAAAAGGCCGGAACATCTGCTGGACGGCGAAACCGACACTACCCATCTCTTTCAGGCAGACCGTATCCGGCACACCCACCAACCCGCCATAAAACTGGGAAAATAAAAAGCTCACTAACAACAACCAATATAATGGCAGCCCGAAGCTCTGCCCGTAATCTGAAAATGTCTCGTATAGATAGGAAGTTAACCTAACGAGTTTTGGGGTGTCGTCCCGGTTGCGGAGGCTTTTCTGCTCCAGCGCATAGAACATCACCTCTTCCTGTCGGGTTCGGGCGTTTTCCATTGCTAGCTTGAGTGTACGGTAAGCTGATGCAGCACCAACGGATTCCGTATCTTTAAAATATTCTACACTTGGAAAAGTAGTGTCTTGATGAAGAGTGCAACCATGGAATTTCGGAGCTTGCGAAAATTCGCATTCGGAAAAATCTGAGGTATTTCGAAAGCGTCGATTCAAAAAACTAGATAAATTCTTAAACTTTACATTTTCAAATATTGCAATCTGAAGATCCATTTCATCATCATTCACATTAGTTACTGAAAATGAAGAATCTTTCACAAAGCATGCATCACTAAAAAAAAGAAAAGTGCTAAATTTGGCATCAACGAACCAAGCATTCGAATTGAAAGTTACAGAATTAAAAGTGGCATGATCTGAGAATTTCGAATACATAAAATTCGCATCCCCATCTTCAAACCGGGCAGAATCAAACACCGCATGACCATCAAATTGCGCATGACGAAACAAGGCTTCGCCTCGCTTAAATTTTGCACCTTCAAATATAGCTATTTTTTGAAAGTGAACACGTTCAAAATTTACAGTGCCATAAAATTTTGCCTCAAAAAAACATATCGCCCCAACTCCGCCCCCCTTAAAATCAATTTCACCGGGGAATACTACCCCGCTTAAATCACAAAATCGATCATTCCGTTTAACTTCGGTAATTTTAGAAATAATTTTTTGATTAAAAATTACAATGGCACTACTATCTCAATCTCCCTTGACTGTATTATTTCTATTCCTGTCCTCAATTGGCGCATGAAATTCACACCACAATTCACCATCAATGCTTATAAGTTCTGAATCCGCTACTTCAAACTGGCAGCCGGATCCAAGCTCATGAAACGGGAACGGCCTCTCGGCATGAAACGCACACGGCATTTATCTTCCCCCAAAAGAAGGAATGAATTCGGTTGAAGCAAACAGTTAAACAGATTCCGGAGATTTGATCACGCGCAGAAACTCTTTTGGGTTCGAAGCTGATTGCGGATTTGAAACTAGAAAAAAGCGCCGGAGATTCAGACTCGAAACTAGAGGCTAATCCCCTTCCCGTTGAGCTTGACCTCGCTCTTGAGCGGCACGGCGGCCTGGATCATGGCCTCGGCAAAGCAGCCCTGCTTGGCGTTCCTGATCAGGGCGATAACCCGCTCCTCGGGGGCGTCGGACTCGACCTCGAAAAACGTCCGCGTCTCGAGGCATTCGCTTTTCACCGTTCCGGCGAGGACGGAGCCCGATAGCAGATAGTCCATCTCGACGCGGACCTTGCTGCTCTTGTATTCGATTTTCATCATGCTCGCGTACCGCGAGAGTTGGGTGAGGAGTCAGAAGCCCACCCCCATACAGATATAGGTGAGGGGCTGGGGGTGTTCGTCGTGGCCGCCGAGGTGGGGCGGCTCGTCACATATGACCTCAAAGTGCCGGTGGCGGCCGATTTTCAGCTGAGACCCCGGAGGGGCCTCGGTGTCGGCAAACTGCTGGACAAGCAGGCCCTGTTTGGGAAGCTCTGGCTTGTCGATACTGCGCTCGCCGGGGGCGGTGCTCTGATCCTTGTGCAGCAGGGGTTTGTCGTTCATCTCGTGTCTCCGTTACGAAGAAAAATATCTATTTAAAATCAGTCGATAGATGGTCTCAGCGCCCGGATGTCGGGGGTCGCGCTCTCGTAGGCGTGTGCGACTCTTAAAGCGTCGGCCTCCCGCCAAGGGGCGGTAACGATGTTGAGCGAAAGGGGGAGGCCCAGTTTATTGAGCCCCATCGGCGCGACGAGCGAGGGGCAGCCCGTCATGTTGTGGCACGAAAGAAACGGGCGGTGGAGGTAGTGGAAGCGGACGGCGCGCCCGTTGATCTCGGCCATGAGGTTTTCGATGGGCGGGGCGGCGCAGGGAATCGAGGGCATGATCATCGCGTCAACTCCCTTGAGGAATTCGGCGGCCTCTCTTCTCAAGAGGACGCGCTCCCTCATCGCGCGGACGTAATCGTCGAGCGGTATCTCGGCCGACCACTCGTAGCGCTCGCGAACGTCCGCGCCGTAGCCGTCCGGGTTTTTCTCGTAGAAGGGCCGGTGAAACTCGGCGAATTCGGGCCCGGCGATACTCTGAAACAGCTCGCCGAAGCGCCCCGCGTCCGGAAACGAGACGGTCTCGACGTTCGCGCCAAGGTCCCTGAAAACGTCGATGGCGCGGACAAAGGCCTGGGCGATTTCGCCGTCTACCTCTGTATTCGAGTAAAAATCGGGACAAAGAATAATCCGCGAGCCCTTGATGCCCCGCCCGATATCCGCCGTGTAGTCGGGGACGGGGAGGTCCCGCGTTTTTGAGTCGAGGGGATCAAAGCCCGCCAGCGCGTTCAGGAACAGAGCCGCGCCCTTTACCGAGCGCGTCATCGGGCCCAGGTGGTCGAGGCTCAGGACGTTGGGGCAGATGCCCCGGATGCTCGTCCGCCCGTGGGTGGGCTTGAAGCCGACGATGCCGCAAAAGGCGGCGGGGGTCCGCACCGAGCCGCCGGTGTCGGTTCCCAGCGCCGCCGGTATCATCCCCGCCGCGACGGCGGCCGCCGAGCCCCCGCTCGAGCCGCCGACGATGCGCTCCGGGTTCCAGG
>JAPYQX010000111.1 GCA_029937135.1 Nitrospinota bacterium | reverse complement strand
GTACTAGCGCGGCAGCGGATAGGTGACGGGAATCGCCCTCCGGACGGGCGGGCCGAACCGGCGGACCAGCCCTGGCGAGCATTTCGCCCCGGCGGGCGGCGCAAGAAGGGCGGAGGTCAGCAGCGCCAACGATAAAACCAACGCGCGGGGTTTCATCTCCCCTCCCCTATTTCACCAAGCCGGGTAGTCTTTTCGCTAAAATCTCCTCGGCCTCGGCGACAATGCGCCGGACGATTTCCCCGGCCGGGGGAAGATCATCTATCAGGCCCGCGTCCTGGCCGATGAGCAAATAGGCCTCCTCGGCGTCCCCGGCGGCCCGCGCCGCCTGGATGGCGGCCCAGGCCTTCGCCTGGTCCCGGCGAAGCGCCCACTCCCGCCCCGCCCAGCGCCCGACGAATCGGTTGCGCCGTGCGCGAGCCATCGCGCCGGGCCAGACCCTGCCCGAGGCGATGTCGGGAATTTCGGTGAGAACGGTATCGTGCCCGTCGCTGTCGAGTATCGCCTGCTTGAAATTCGGATGAAGGGGGGACTCCTCGCTCGCCAGAAATCGCGTCCCGAGCAGGACGCCGCCCGCCCCGAGCGCGAGCGCCGCCGCCAACCCGCGCCCGTCGGCAATTCCTCCCGCCGCCATCACCGGAACCGGTGCCACGGCGTCCACCACCATGGGAACGAGCGCCATCGACGCCATCCAGCTAACGTGGCCGCCGCCCTCGACCCCCTGGGCGATAATCACGTCCGCCCCGGCCTCGGCGCCGCGCCGCGCCTCGGGCACTTCGCCCGTCATGAACGTCACCTTACAACCCGCCTCGTGCGCCCTGTCGAAGAAGGGCTTGAGCTCCTGCCCGGGCCGCGGCCAGGCAAAGGCCATCACAGCGGGCCGCGCCTCGAGCGCCGCCTCGAAACCCTCCTCGTTCGGAATAAAGATCAGAAAATTCAGGGCGAACGGCTTTTCGGTCAGGCTTCTGATTTTCCCGGCCGCCCGGCCAATCTCCTCCGGGCCGAGAAGAGAGCAACCCAGCGCGCCGAGGCCTCCGGCCTCCGAGACAGCCGCCACCATCTCGGGCGCATTGACCGAACCCATCCCCCCGAGGGCGACGGGGCACTCGATACCCAGTAGATCGCAAACGCTTGTCCGTATCATCGCCACCTCCGCGAACGCGCCTCGATTTTTTACCGAATAACCGAGGACATGGCTGAATTAAAATTCCTCCCGAAAACGGAAACCCGATCTCATCATAAAAAGGCGCGGGTTCGCTCGTCACTTTTGCTCTATCTCACAGAGGAAAAGAAACATTATAGACGCACGCGGGGGGAATTCCATACAGACGGAAGAATGAGGCTTGAAACGGGTTTCGGGAGGTTTGGAGGTGGTCTCTAGTGACCGTTGGTATGGCCGTTTCCGTTGGCACCCTGCTTTTTTATCTCCTTCTGAACTTTTTTCAGGAGATTCTCGGCTTCCTTGAAGTTGATGTTGATCATCAGGGCCTTTTGAAGAGTGGCGGCGGCGCCGGGGTAGTTTTGCATGCCGATGAAGGCGAGCGCCATGTTGAAATAGATGACTGTATCGTTCGGGGAGACCTGAAGGGCTTTTTTGTAGTTGGCCAGGGCCTCGGAATATTTTTTCTGGCGCCGAAAGGTCATGCCGAGTTGGTTGAAGTAGTGCACGTTCTGGGGGTCGCCCTTGAGGGCGAAGGCATACTCGGCCTCGGCGATGTCGGCTCGCCCGGCCGAGAGGAAAAATTCGGCGGCCGCCGCGCGCTCCTCGGCCCGGGAGACGTTCGCATCGTCTTCATGGTGTACGCCCTGAACGGCACGCTGGACGGCGATCCGCGCCCCGTCCTCGTCCCCCTGCTCAAGGAGCGACTTAGCGAGGGTGTACTGGCGCTCGCTGCTCCGGGGGCTGGCGTCCGCAGCCTTCTGGTAGAACTCATGCGCCAGATCGGCGTGGCCCTCCTTCGTCATGATATCGCCCAACCCGTTGCAAGGGCGGGCATAAGTCTTGACGAGCTGGATGGATTTTTCGTAGCAAAGCTTCGCCTCCCGGTCGCGCTTCATTTCCTCGAAGACAATACCGCTCTCGTTCCAGACGCGGGGAGAATAGCGGCCCTTCTCCCGGGCGGACTTGAGCTCCTTGCGCGCTTCCTGAAGCTCATCGATATCAACGAAGGCGGAGGCGCGAGAGAGATGGATATAGCTCTCGGTCATCTTTCCGTGAAGACCCATGACATCGCCGATCTTATCCTCCAGATCCTCATGGGTGATTGGCTTGAATACATAGCCGTCCACGTCGAGATTTTTTCCGGCGGCGTAGTCCTCGTCATCGAGCTGGCCGTAGCCGCTCATCAGGACGAGGGCAGAAATTTGGTGACGCTCAGGGCCCGGACGGCACGGAGGAAATCCACACCGTTCATTACGGGCGTGCCCCAGTCGTATAAAACAAAATCCACGGGACGGGATTGGAGAATTTCCTTGGCCAGGTTGGCGTCCGAGGCGGCATGAATCGTCCTCACCCCCGAGACATGAAGCATGGTATCGAGGAGGCGGCGAATTCGCGGTTGACCATCAACGATGAGAACCCTTGATTCCGATCCGATCATGAAGCGCTTTCCTGTTGTTGAACTATGGCAAAAAAAAATGATTTAAATGTGGGGCGGGAAATGCCGACCGAATCCCCTGCAGATAAAGCCGGATCCCGATGCCGCCCAAAAAGCGGTTAACTAATTTGTATATTTTATCCAAATAATGATATTTTACAACCCCTAATCAATATATTTCGATCCTAAACTGTATCCTACTTCACATTTCACAAAGAGGCACATTCGACAGAGAACTTATATTAAGCATAACTTATTTATTATCATATGGTTATAAAATACAATCCATTTTTGGAAAAACTTAAAGCCCGGTGAGATTTGCCCCCCTCTGTGAGGGAACGGAAGGAAGTCCACGAGTGGAGACCGCTTGCCCGAAAACGGGCAACTCCATATTTTTAAGTGAAGTTGTACATCCCATTAGAAATTACCCGGGCTGGGCTGGCCCCCCGGCGAGTCTGTGGCTCGGACGGTCAATGGAGGATGACGGGATGAAACCGCGAAGAAAGTCGATGACCATCTCTATTTTATTGTGGTTTTTTCTCGGTTTTCTCGCCGCCCACAAATATATCTCGGGAGGGGCCGCGAGGGGCTCCGGCTGATCCTGATCTACTTCTTCGTCCCTCTCGTTTCGATGATGGCCGCGATCCTCATCCTTCAAAATTATGGCTACCTCGATTTTTTGACCAATATGCGTCCCGAGGATTTGCCCTCCCTGCTGGAGAACCCGGCCTTCATCGGCTTGTCTTCCTCGGCCTTTATTGTACTGGGCGAGATATGGTTATGGGACCTCGCCGTTTTGATCCGGCAGGTACGCGAGCATAACGCACGAGTGGAGTCTGAGAGTCCCGCACCGGCAAGAGAGCAGGAAAGCGCCCCCTAGAGCATGTACCCCCCTCCGGATCTTTATTTTCCGAGTTTCTCTTCCCAATCAAGATAATCCTGCATGGCGGAGGGACCGATGTCGTAGGGTTTGAGCGCCACGTCGAGCACCGGGCCCTCGAATCCTTCATCCCCTTCCTCGAGGGGAAGACCGTCGCCGCGCCAGGCTCCTTTTCCTCCCTCGACGAAGGCGGCTCCGGTGTAGCCCATCCCGGCCAGGGTGGCGACCGAGAGGGCGGAGCGTGCGCCGTCCTCGCAAATCAGCACGACCGGCCTCGATCGATCCGGACACAGCGAAGGTACGCGCTCCTCGAGCCAAGCCCTGGACACCCACCGCGAGCCCGAAACATGCCCAGCCCGGAACGAAGGGGAGAGATCGACATCGAGAATTTCGCCTCCTTCCTCGGCCAGCTTTCGGGCCTCCTCCGGCAAGAGGGGCCTCGCGGCGGCCCGCGCCGCCGCCAGACCGAGCGGCTCCCCTTCCGCCAACGGGCTCTCTCCGCCGGCGGATAATCCGGAAGCGTCCACGGTCAGCCCAGCCGCCTCCCATGCACCTAGCCCCCCCTTCAGGAAAAAAACCCGCTCCAGTCCCAACCGACGAAGCCAGTAGGCCGTCATCGTCGCGCGGGCGTTCGCGTCGCAATAGGTGACGAAGGCGGCGGCCCGGACGGCGGCCACCTCGTCGGTCCGCTGGACGGCCTGCCCGCCCGGAATCGAGATGGCCCCCGGAATGTGTCCCCGCCGGAACTCGGGAGCGAGGCGGACATCGAGAAGGTAGAGCGTCTCGGCGGTGGATTTTTCCTGAAACTCCCGAAGCTCACCGGGTGAGAGCGAGGGAATTCCCTCCTCCTCCGCCAGGCGGGCGGCAAGTTTCTCGCCGTGGGCGCGGCTGCGGTCCGAGGGCTGTGGAATCTCGCTCCTCTCCCCATAGGCCAGGGGAAGCCCCGCGAGAATGAAGCCCATCCCGCCGTTCCGGAGTGCCCGGGCATTCTTGACCCCCAGCCGGTGGAGCCCGCCCGCCCCGATGATGCTCCGCGTGCGTCCGGCGCAGTTGATGATAAGCGGAGTTTTCTTATCCTGATCAAAATCCCAGGCGTGAAGGATAAGCTCGCCGCCGGGCAGGCTCACCCCGGTCGGAATCGCAAAGCGCTCGTACTCGGCCTCTGTGCGGGCGTCGAAGATGCGGTGAGAATCGCCACTCGCGATCAGCGCGTGAAGCTCCTCCGCCTCAATTTCGGGGATTTCGTCCTCATGAAGGACCCGCTCGCCCAATTCCTTGCTGGGCACGTTCGTACCGCTGACGGTGGGAAGACCGGCCGCCTTCCAGGCCGGGAGGCCGCCTGCGAGAAGCGCCGTACCGGTGTAGCCATGCGCCTCCAGGGTCTCGGCGCACCGCGCCGCGCGGCCGCAATCACCATCCACAATCACCAGCGGGGTATTCTTGACCGGAACGAGGCCGGTAATTCGAAACTCAAGCCAGCCCCGGGGAAGACTCGTCGTGTGGTGGATTTGCTCCTGATTGAATTCCATGGGCTCGCGAACATCGACGACGGCATGAGGGCCACCCCCCGCCATCATTGATTTGAGATCTTCGGGTGAGATTGTTCCGGCCATTTCCGGCTCCTCTGGCTCCCCCGGGCGGGCCTAGCGGGAGGGAATCCCCGCCCCGCGGCGGAGGACTTCGATGATGGACGAGGTGTCCCACTGGCCCTGGCCGTTCGCCTCGGCGGAAACGAGTATCTGCTTGAGAGCGGCGGTCAGCGGCATGGGCGAGCCCATATTCTGGCCCTGCTCCAGCATGAGACCGACATCCTTGTGGTGCTGAAAAAGGCGCGACATCGGATCATCGTAGTCGGCCTTGATCATTCGCTCGCCCCGGTTCTCCATCGCCTTGCTGTAGGCAAAACTGTCCTTGAGAACGGTGAGGAGGGTTTCCATGTCCATGCCGGCCTTCATCCCGAGGCACAGGCCTTCGGCGACGGCCATGCGGTTGAGCCCGAGGATAAGGTTCACGATGAGCTTGGTCCGCGCCCCGGCTCCATTAACACCGAGATGATAGACCGAACGGGCGAACCGCTCGAGGATGGGCTTGGCCCGGTCGAAGTCAACTGCCTCGCCGCCCACCATGGCGACGATATTCCTTGATCGGATCATCGGGCTCGAACCGCTCAGGCTGGCATCCACGAAAGCAATTCCATGCTCCTTCAACTTCTCGGCATTCGCGATGGAATCCTCGGGCCGCGAGGTCGAGGTGTCGATGACCAGAAGACCCTCGGGCTTCGCCTCGACGAGCCCGCCGGGGCCAAAGCAGACCTCGCGGATGATGTCGCCCGTCATCAGGGAAAGAATCACGGTCCGGGCGCCGTCTACCGCGGCCCCCGGCGAGGCGGCGGCCCGACCGCCGCGCTGCTCGAGTTCGTTCAGACGCTTTGCGTCGATGTCGAATCCCTGGACTTCGTATCCGCTGTCGATGAGACTCTCGCTCATGGCGGCGCCCATCAGGCCCACCCCGACCAACCCGATTTTTTCCCCCACAGGAAATCCCTCCGATTAATGCGATTTGAAATGATATGAGTCGTTTTAGATGGGATGCCGGGGGATGTCAAAAGAGAGCGGTAAAACAGGACACTGGAGTGGTCACGCGGAAGTGGACTCCTTCTCCTTTGAAAGGACATTGAGGGACAACTCCACGAATTTGGCGATTCCGTCGAGGGAACCGCTCCGATCGTCGAATTGAATCCCGTAGACGTTCCCCCTCGAATCGCGCCGGACGCTCCTGACGTATCCCATTACGTTTTCCGCCTTGCTTCCGTCCGGAAGATCGCAAGATATGAAAATCGGCATGTCCTTCTCGAGCCGGAAGTGGAATGAAAATTCGCAGCCGCCCAGGCTGAGATCCCGAATGGCGCCGCGGGGCGCCTTGTCACTCTGGCCCAAGGACTCCAGGTCGTGCTTCCGGCGGGTGCCGAAAACTTCGACTTCGGTGTTGATTCGCTTGTGTTCCCGGAAATTCTGCTCCTCGACTTTCTCCGGACAAGAAAGGAAAAGCATGCGGAAAGGGTTGATGACCTGGGTGATAACCGTGGCCTGAAAACCGAGAATCTGGCCCTCGTGTATCCCCCGGACAACGACGGAGGTTCCCTTTTGAAGCTGGACCGAATCGGAACCATGGACGGGCTGCTCCACGATGACACATTGCTCACTCTCCCAGCCGACGATTCGCGACTGCATTTTGATGTTCCGCGACCCATCGACCATTTGAACAACGGTAGTTACCGGCAACACTCGCGAATCTCCCGGTACAATGCACGATCAGTCAGGAAATATCTAAAATACTATCCCGGAGAATTTTAGCCAAATCGACTTTTTTATCTACTTCCATAATTATAATCCTTCAAAAATACAATTTTCCCGCCCCGGGCAGGAAACCTCACTCCGAACCAGCACAAAGCTCTCGTCCGGAAAAAGCCAGCGACCCGCCAACCGGAAAAACCACCAAAAAAAATTATTTCCGAGTTGGCTTTCATGAGTGAAAAGCGCACGCCATTTTTTCCGCCGGACGGATCGGACATCGATTCGGGTTGTGATTTCCTCGTCCGGCGTTCCGAATTTCGTCTCGTCGAAGTTCGGGTCGTCGAGCGGGGTTTTCTTCCCAAGACGGCGCATCCAGCGCCAGGAGCGAAGCATCCGCGAGCGGGCCCATGCCGTGTGATATATTTTCTTCACCCGCCAAGGGGGGAGGCCAACGAGGCGCGAGGGATCGGCGGCGGCCTCGGCGGCGGCCATCGCCGCGCGGTGGGTCATGATGTGGTCCGGATGGCCGTATCCGCCCCCCTCGTTATAGGTGACCAGAACATCGGGCCGGCATTCGCGAATGATCCGGGCGATTTTTTCGGCCGCCTCGTCCAGATCGGCGTTCGCGAAAACCTCGGGCCCTTTGTTGCTCTTCCAGCCCGCCATCCCCGAATCGGGGTAACCGAGCTGATAGTGGCGCGACAGGCCGAGGATTTTCGAGGCGCGCTCGAGCTCTCCCTGGCGCACCTCGGCCAGGCGCCGCCGATCCCCGGCGCTGTCCTCCGGCCGAAGAGAGAGACCGTTCACCTGGCCCCGATCGCCGTTTGTACAGGTGATCAGAACGGTGGTGTGGTCCGCCTCGGCGCAGCGAATGATCAAGCCGCCCGTACCGCTGCATTCGTCATCCGGATGGGCATGAACCAAAAGAAGGGTGAACCGGCGGGAAGAACTCCCGGAATCGGAAGTGGACATCGCGCGCCCCTGTAATTAATGCTCAATCCGCTGAATTTCAATTCGGAAAAAGAAGAGCCGCCGGCCCAGGGCCGGCGGCTCTTCGATCAAGCCTCGTTAATTTTTGTGGACCCAGGTATCTCCGCTGGCGAGAAGATCATCGATATTCCCCTCCCCTTTCTCCTTGGCGGATGCAACCTGCTCGCCGACCATCCGCTCATAGGGGGGGCGCTCGATATTACGGAAAATCCCCAGGGGCAACGGTCCGCCGTCGGCCTCCATGCGGCTGAGCATATGAACATAGGCTCCTTCCTCGTCGTCCAGCCGGTGGACGGTCAGATCTGAATCGTCCGAGGCGACAACATCGGTCTTGAAATCATGCAGCCGCACTCCTTTCCGGTCGTCCTCGGGGCCATACACGAGGGGCTGTCCGTCTTCCAGGTAAAGTACGTTTTGCTCTTTGAGCCCTTTTTCGGTGTATTGCTGCCAGGCCCCATCGTTGAAAACGATGCAGTTCTGCATGATTTCGACAAAAGCGGTCCCCTCGTGCCTGGCGGCCGCGCCGAGAATCTGTGCCATGTGCTTTTGATCCCGGTCCACCGTCCGGGCGATAAAGGAGCACTCCGCGCCCACGGCAAGCGAAATCGGGTGAAGCGGATAGTCGATCGAGCCCACAGGCGTTGATTTCGTCTTCGCACCGACCAGCGAGGTGGGCGAATACTGTCCCTTGGTGAGGCCGTAAATTCTATTGTTGAAGAGGAGAATTTTGACCCCGATGTTCCGGCGCATGGCATGAATCAGATGGTTTCCGCCGATGCTCAGCGCGTCGCCGTCTCCCGATATCACCCAAACGGAAAGATCGGGTTGGGTGACCT
>JAPYQX010000110.1 GCA_029937135.1 Nitrospinota bacterium | reverse complement strand
CCGCGGCAGCTGCCGCATGATTGGCGCTGCCCGCAATCCGCCCGATGACGCCTTCTCTCATATTTTTCCGGATGATGGGGATGACCCGCCTTCTGACAAGATTCCTCAGGCGGGCTTCGTCGGCATTGCTCTCGTCCTCGACCCAGCCAATATCCAGGGCCCTCAAATAGTCCTCGATTTCCGAGCGGGTGATTCCGAGGAGGGGACGAAAGATTTCGATCTCCATAATGTTAGACGGGCGAAGTTCCCCGCTGTTTGAGATCTTTTCCCACAGGTTTGGAGAGTCCCCCTTCCCGGGAAATTCCACCTCCAGGCGGCTTCTGGGACGGATGCCGGCGATTCCCCGCACGCCTGCGCCCTCGAAGAGGCGCATCAATACCGTTTCGGCCTGATCGTCCTGGGTATGGGCCAGGGCGACGGCCCTCGCCCCCGTTTCCCGGGCGATATCGGCGAATGCCCGACGCCGCGCCCGCCGGGCGGCATCCTCCAGCCCGCGTCCCCCGGAGTCATCGACGCAGACGCCAATCCGCCGGAAAGTGATTTCATGGATTTGACAAAAATTCTCGGCATGGCGGGCATCACGTCCAGACGCGCCGGGCCGGAGCCCGTGTTCGACGTGAACAGCGACAAGAGAGGCTGGCCAGCGGCCACTTCCGGACATCAGGGATTTCAGGGATAACAATAGCGCGGTTGAGTCGGCGCCGCCGGAAAACCCGGCGAGCAGATGGCCTTTAACATCCCCGAGCCCGCAGCGCCGGCAACCTTCGCGGACCTTGACCTCGAAATTGCGGATTGTTTCGGAGAATCGCCTTTCGGAGAGATCGTCGGGCATGGCGCCCCCTCATCGACCGGCGATTTTTATCTGGTGGCGGTGGAGGGACTCGAACCCCCAACACCGCGGATATGAGCCGCGTGCTCTAACCACTTGAGCTACACCGCCGGGAGATATATCGTCCGCTTCAGGGTTGTACCTTCGGACGAAAAATCGCGAGGCCGAACATTACCGAAAGAATATAGAAAAATACCCGGAAGCCGATATCTTCCATGCGAAGCCCGAACATCAGACACATATAGCCGAGAAATACCAGGATTAAGATTTCGATTTCTCGTCGCATCACTCACTGGCCCCCTGTTCGGAAGAGTGTTCGAGATTATTTTCCGCCGCCGGCTGATTCTGAGCCAACCGCAGGTCAAATGTGAACTCGGGACAAAAAAGCGCCCCGCCCGGTTCGTTTCTGAACTTCAGGCGGCAGGTTTCCCGCCAGGCGCAAACCACGCATTCTCGAATTTCGGGAGACGCCACAGCGTCCATCCTTCCTGCCGATTCACCACCAGACCGATGACTGCCAGGCTGATCCCCCGGAATTTTATCCGAAAAGCGCCTTCCCTTGGCGAGCGGCGAGTAAATATAAGGGTTTGGGGACAATACCGTCAAGTTTTCCCGAAGCATCAAAGGCACAAAGGGCATCAAGCGAAGGTGGGGTCCGCTCTCCGCCTCATGCCGAGGCGAATGTCTCAATTTCTCCCAGTATTCTGGAAGCGACAGCCTCGGTCGCTCCTTCCAGGGGCAGGAAGTCCCGCTCCCCGGTTTTTCTCGATTTCACCTCCAGACGCCCCTCTTTAATGCCTTTGGGCCCAACAATCACCTGGTAGGGAAATCCGATTAAATCCGCGTCCTTGAACTTGACCCCAGCGCGCTCGTCCCGATCATCCAGGACGGCCTCGACGCCCAGTCCGCCGAGGGCGGCGTAGAGCTTTTCCGCCACCTCGCGGCATACCGTGTCCTTCATATTCGCCAGAATAATATCAACGTGATAAGGCGCGATGGGGGTGGGCCAGATAATACCGTCCTCGTCATGATTCTGCTCGATGGCGGCCGCCACCGTTCGTCCGATTCCGATGCCGTAGCACCCCATGACAATTGTTTTCGTCTCGCCGTTTTCGTCCAGGAAATTCGCATCGAGCGCCTCGCTGTATTTGCAACCCAGCTTGAATACATGCCCGACCTCGATGCCCCGCCGGATATTCATCGGCTCTCCGCATTCGGGGCAACTGTCACCCTCACCGGCGACAATCAAATCGGCGAAAACGTCCGCCCGGAAATCCCTTCCCTCCTCGCCGCCGGTGTAATGGTGGTCGGTCTCGTTGGCCCCGAGGACAAGCCCCCCCCTTCCCTTCAGGGAGTTGTCGGCGATGATGCGGACGCCCTCGAGGCCGACGGGCCCGGCAAAACCGACCGCCGCTTTCGTGATCCGCTCCACCACAGCCGCATCGGCAAGAAAAAGGGTCGCCGCGCCCAGCGCATTTTTCGCCTTGCTCTCGTTCAACTCCCGGTGCCCGGGAATCATCAGGGCGGCGGGTTCATCGTCCACCATGTATAGAAGTGTTTTGGTGACCTGTTCGGGCGGAAAGTCGAGGAACGTGGCCACCTCGTCCACGGTGTGGGCGTCGGGGGTGTGAACTTTTTCAAGCTCCCCGCCCCGGTTATCGGGCAAGGTTACTTCAACCGGCGTTTTTTCAACGTTTGCCGAGTAGCCGCATTTTTCGCAGACGCTGATCGCCTCCTCGCCGCTGTCGGCCATCACCATGAATTCGTGCGAAAAACTCCCGCCGATGGCGCCCGAGTCGGCGGCGGCGACCCCGAGTGTAAGGCCGCAGCGCCGAAAGATGCGCTTATAGGCTTCGACCATCAGCCCGTAACTCTCCTCGGCTCCTTTTTCATCACGGTCGAAGCTGTAGCCGTCCTTCATCGTGAATTCGCGTCCCCGCATGATCCCGAAGCGCGGCCGAATTTCATCCCGGAATTTGGTTTGAATCTGATAAAGATTCTGGGGCAGGTCCCGATAGCTTCTGACCTCGCGGCTGACGAGGTTGGTGATGACCTCCTCGTGTGTCGGCCCGAGGCAAAAATCCCTTCCGTGGCGGTCCTTGAGGCGGATGAGCTCCTTGCCGTAAACATCCCAGCGCCCAGTTTTTTGCCAGAGCTCGGCCGGGTTGAGGGTGGGGAGGAATACCTCCTGCGCGCCTGCGCGGTCGAGCTCCTCACGGCAAATCTGCTCGACCTTGCGCTGGGCCCGGACCCCCAGCGGAAGAAGGGTGTAGACGCCCGCGGCGAGCCGCCGGATCATCCCCGCCCGAATCATAAGGCGGTGGCTCACCACCTCGGCTTCGGCGGGCGCTTCCTTGAGGGTGGGAAAAAAGGCCTTGCTGAATCGCATCAAGCGGCCCCGCCGCCGGGGGGATCCACGGAATCCAGGGCCATCCTGGCCGCCAGCTCCTCGACCTCGCGCACGAGATTTTCCTTGATATCGGCGTAGTCGATGAGTCCCTTTTTCTCACCCTTCATGAAGATCAGGGCCCGCTTATGGCCTCCGGCCACACCGATATCGGCCTCGCGCGCCTCGCCGGGGCCGTTCACCTCGCAGCCCATGACGGCCACCGTGATCGGCGCGTCGATATGGGCGAGGTCTCTTTCGATTTCGATCGTGAGTTTATCCACATCAATTTGGACCCGTCCGCAGGAGGGGCAAGCCACGACATTCACCCCCTTTTGACGGAGCCCGAGGCTCTTGAGGATTTCATAGGCAACAATCACCTCGTCCACGGGATCCGAGGCGAGCGAGACGCGCAGGGTGTCTCCAATCCCCTCGGAGAGGAGTATTCCCAGCCCCACCGCCGATTTAACGCTCCCCGTTCGCAGACTGCCACTCTCGGTGATGCCCAGGTGGAGAGGATAGTCCACTCGCTCGGCCATCAGGCGGTAGGCGGTGACGGTGCGCGCGACATCGGAGGCTTTCAGCGATATCTTCGTCTCGTAGAAGCCCCGTTTCTCAAGCATGGCGATGTGGCGCAATCCGCTTTCGACGATGGCCTCCGGGGTGGCGCCCCCGTAGCGATCGAGGAGGCTCTTCTCGAGCGAACCGGCGTTCACCCCGATCCGGATCGGAATGGCATGATCCTTCGCGGAAGCGACCACTTCGCTCACGCGGTCCTCCCCGTTGATGTTTCCCGGATTGATTCGCAGGCAGTCCACCCCGGCATCGGCCGCCATCAGGGCGAGACGGTAGTCGAAATGAATGTCGGCGACAAGAGGCAGGCGGGTCCTGCGTATGATCTCGGGCAGAGCCCTCGCCGCCCGTTCGTCGGGGACGGCCACGCGGACAATTTCGCAGCCCGCCTCCGCGAGCCGGTCGATTTGCCCGACGGTGGCCTCGATGTCGTGGGTGAGGGTATTGCACATCGACTGGACGGCGATGGGAGCGCCGCCGCCCACCTGGACGCCGCGAACGGAAATCTGGCGGCTCTTCCGGCGAGCCAGGACGAACCGGGCCGGGTCGCTGCAAGGAACCGCGCTGTCCTCTGGCACGGCTGGATTCCAGATGGGAAGACTATTGCCTTGCGCCGCCGAATCGCGGGGCGCTAGACCCACACCTGGAATTGGTTTTTCGTGAAATACGCTGTCCGTGAAATGCTGGATCGACCAATCTTCCATCACGCCGCCTTTGCCCCGGGCCTTACTGCGTCCATTTGACGAAATAATACATGCTGTCCTTGTAGGTGGCGAAGAGCATCACCCCAATCAATAGCACCGTGCCCACCTGCATGGACATTTCACGAAAGCGGAGGCTCAAGGGCTTGCCCCTCAACCCTTCGATGGCGAGAAAGAACAGGTGCCCGCCATCGAGAATCGGAATCGGAAGCAGATTCAGGATAGCCAGATTCAAGCTGAGCAGAATCGAGAGACCAACAATATAGGCCAGCCCGCGCTTGGCTTGCTCCCCGGCGAAGCCCGCTATGCGGATTGGGCCGCCGATATCCACCGGAACAGTTTGGGCCATCATCCCGTAGAGAGTCCCGACCGTCAGCTTAATGATGAAGTAGTTGCGGCGAAGGCTCTGCCAAGCGCTGTCAATGGGTCCGTAGCGCTCTTTGTAGACGCGCTCGGACATGCGGATACCGATTCGACCGTAGCCGATTTTCTTGCCTTCCGATGTTCTTGAGGTGGGGGTGATCGGCAGCTCGATGGTTCGGCCCCCGCGCTCGACCTTGAGGGTGATTTGTTTCTCGGCGTTCTTGCGGATAATTCCGACAAGTTCGGTCCATTTACGGACGGACTGGCCGCCGACCGCGATTATTCTGTCATCGGCCCGGAGGCCAGCCGATTGCGCCGGCGTATCGGGCATCACCTCGCCAACCCAGGTCCCCGGCATGGGGATGCCCACCATATGCAAAACCCAGCTCAGGATCAGGGCGAAAAGGACATTGAACAGGGGCCCCGCAAAGATAACGGCCATTCGCTGATAAACAGGTCTGAGGAAAAACGATTTTTCCGGGTCCTCGGGCTCGGCCGGCTCGTCGGGGTTATCCTCGCTCGCCTCGGGGTCCTCGCCCACGAGTTTCACGTAGCCGCCCAGCGGAAGAATGGAAAGCTGGTATTCGGTTTCTCCGTGCTGGAACCCCCATATTTTTTTCCCGAAACCCAGGGAAAAGGTGGTGACGCCGATACCCAGCATCTTGGCGACCAGATAGTGGCCCAGCTCGTGAACAAAGATGAGGACGCCGAGGACGATTATCATCCCGTAGATCGCATACCCGAAACTGAAGAACCACTCGCTAATCCGAAGGATCAACTCAAAAAATTCGCGCATCTAAAGTCCTCTGAAGTCATGTTAGCGGCGTTTCATACCGGGGTTTTTCAAGACTTCGACGCCCGGCGGGATATCAAACTCGAAAAGGCCCGGTGAGACGGCGATACCTTCCCTCAAGCGCGAAAAAAAGATGCGCGTTTTGTTGCCCAGCACATCGGAATATTCGATACCCGTAATCTGGTAGCTCTCGGAATCGGCCTCGATCCACATCTCCCTAAACCCGGGGCCCGGGCGCCGGGGCTTGAGCAAAAGGCGATGAGGCTGCCCGGCCCGCCAAACGCCCCCCTTTCTTGGGGGAACGCCCTCGTCCAGGAGTGTAACTCGAAAATCGCGCCTTAGATTCCCCTTTCCGGCGAGAAAGAGCAACGGCACAGGAGCCCGGACCGCCTCCCCCAGATCGCTCACAATAACCTGCTTGAGGCGGGGCGTATATATCCAAATGCGTTTTCCGTTGGACACAACAAGTTGTTTCTCGGGTTCAAGATAATCGGCTCGAATTTTGCCCGGCTTGTCGAGATAAAAGCGCCCGCTCGACCGGGTGACCCGACCCAGGGAACGCAGGTGATTCGCCTGCTTGAAATCGGCTTGAAGCTTCCGGGTGGTCTCGTATTTTTTCTGGATTCGGGAGACGATCTCATCTGCCTTGAGGACAGAAGCCCCGCGGGCATCCGCCCCGGAGGGGCGGGTTTTTCCGGCGGCTTTTTTTCCGGAACTTTCTTTTCCGGCGCCTTGGGTTGGCACGGCGGCGCCCGCGGCAGGGCCGGCTGTATGCGCCCAAAAAAGTGCGAGCAACGCCAGGAGCCCAAGGCGAAGCGGCTTTATCCGGTGAAGATTCAGCGGGGGCGACCCTCCCATCATCGAAATACCCATCAGGCGTCTCAATCCCCCTGCCCGAAAAGAACGGGCGATTCATTAAAAAAGACGATGATTAAAAACTATACTCGCGGGTTTTCCTAAAGAATTTTTACCGGCGGGGAGATAAAGCCGCCCTCGTGGTTGATGTCCACCCCGCTTAGACGGACCCGGGTTCCTTCCCGGTGGACCAGCCCCTCGGCGATCAGGCGGACCGTCAACGGGTATATCCGGTGCTCGAACCAGAGGATTCTCGCCGAAAGGGTTTCCTCGGTGTCCTCGGGCAGAATCGGGACGGCCGCCTGCAAAATAATGGGCCCGGTATCCACCCCCTCGTCGATAAAGTGGACCGTGCACCCGGCTACCCTGACCCCCGCGCGCAGCGCCTGTCTCTGCCCGTGGAACCCGGGGAAACTCGGCAAAAGCGAGGGGTGAATGTTGATGATTTTATCCGGAAAGCGGGCGACGAACGCGGGAGAGAGGATTTTCATATAACCGGCGCAACAGATGAGGCCGCAGCCCACGGCTTCGATTTCGGCGGCGAGCCGATCTTCATAATTCTCCCCGGCGGGATCAACCCAGACGGCGGGCACTCCCGCCTTCTTCGCTCGTTCAAGGGCCTGGGCATCCGATTTATCGCAGAATACCCCCCCGATTTCGGCGGGATAATCAGGCTCCACGGCCGCGTCCAGAAGGGCCTGAAGGTTCGAGCCCCTCCCCGAGGCCAAAATCGCGACACGAAGCTTTTTCCCGGAGTTCATGGCTCTACCCCCTCGATGACGACAGGCGCGCCCTCTTTTTTCGCTCTTACCTCGCCGGCTCGGCACGGCGCCTCACCCGACTTCCTCAAGGCATCCATCACCTCGCGGGCAGCGACCGGCTCGGTAGCGACGACAAGGCCAAGCCCCATATTGAAGGTTCGGAACATCTCGCCGCGGCTGACAGGCCCCCGCTTTTCGATGAGCCCGAAGATACCGGGCTGAGGCCAGTTTTGGGGGTGAAACACCGCTTGAAGGCCGGGCGGCAGGATTCGACTCACATTCCCCGGGAGCCCGCCGCCCGTAATGTGGGCGATAGCGTGCACGCCTTTTTGATCCCTAATGACGCTGGCGGCGGGGGCATAAATTCGCGTGGGAGCCAAAAGTGCCTCCTTCAGGCTGGTATCGAGATCAGGATGAATCTCATCCCCGGTCCATTCATTGGGGTCGTCGAACACCCGCCGGACGAGCGAGTAGCCGTTCGAGTGAATTCCCGAGGAAAGCAGACCGATGAGCACGTCCCCTTCCCTGACATTCGAGGCCTCCAGGATGTCCTCCCGCTCGACGGCGCCCACCGCGAATCCGGCGAGGTCGTAGACTCCGGCCTCGTAGAATTCGGGCATTTCCGCGGTCTCACCGCCCAGGAGCACGCATCCCGCAACCCGGCAGCCTTGCGCGACACCCTCGACGACGGACGCTAAGACTTCGGCTTCGAGTTTTCCCGAGGCGATGTAATCGAGGAAAAATAGCGGGGCCGCCCCCGAGGTGATGACATCGTTCACGCACATAGCCACCAGATCGACCCCGATCCCCGCGTGGGCTCCGAGGCGCTGGGCCAGCTTGAGCTTCGTCCCGACGCCATCGGTTCCCGAAACGAGGACAGGATCGCGATAAGAAGCCCCCAGGCGAAACATGCCCGCGAAACCGGACCCCTCGCCCAAGATGCGCCCGGGATGCGCCAGGTGGGTCGAGCGCAGCGCACCCGCGATTTTCTCGACGAAACTTTCGCCGGCGGATACGTCCACTCCCGCTGATCGATAAGTCAGGGACGGTTGTTCGTCCAAGTGAAATTCCTTCGAAAAGATGACACTGGAATACGGTCGATTAAAGAAGAGACTCCGCAATTCGGCGAACCAGGGCGACATTATGACGATGGCCGGACCGGAAGGCGGAGACCCTCCCCTCGATGGGGCGGCCCAACAGGTACATATCCCCAATGATGTCGAGTATTTTATGGCGGACAAACTCATCCGGGAAGCGGAGCTCGGTATTCACAATGCGTTCGCTGTCGATCAGAATGACATTGCCCCAGCGCCCACCCTCGCCCAGGCCCATTTCCTCGAGCGCTTCGAGC